>JAPLHL010000234.1 GCA_026389655.1 Chloroflexota bacterium | reverse complement strand
CCGCTTCTTTCCTATCTTGTGGGAAGATAAGCCCTCCTTCATTAGCTTATAAAGCGTCTGATGACTCACTCCCAGAAATTCTTGTGCCTCCTGGAAACTGAAAAATATCCTCTCTATATGCTTCTTTGGCTTTTTCGGTTCGTCCACTCTACCACTCCTGGCTGTCGATTTTAGAGTCTATGGTAGAGACTTGACATTAATTAGGCACTATTAGATTATATTAGATGATTTTAGATATATACGAGTCATTTTTCGAAGGCGGCCGATCGTCCGTGAACGAGCCGCTATTCGGCGAGGAGTGGGAGAAATGGCAATGTATAGGTGCACCAGCTGCGGCTTCAAGGGCATTTCTGCAAATGTTAGGTCAGGCGGATCAGATTGCCCGGTCTGCGGCTATAGCAGGGGACATACCGAGCCGAGCGCTGACGACATTGCCATAGCCAGGAGAATACTGCGGATTAGTCCCAAATTAAAGAGACATGAATTCCCCTTTGAGTTCAGTAGCGTCCCGTTGGTGAAAAGGCCGAGAGTCATAGATTGGTTAATTGAAGCTGAAGAAAGCGGGAGTAGCACCTAGGGTGAGAGGATACAGATGGGAATTCTTATAAAAAAAGGGCGGATTTCAAAATCCGCCCTTTGCCTTGGATAGGACCATCACTGCCCAGGGATGAGAGGTATACCGCAAAAAGCAAAAAGCGGGGTTATAGTAACCCCGCTTTTTGCTTCATTTTGTCTGGCTTTGCGTTCTGTTTGGATTAGTTTGCCGCTCTGGCTGGCAACCTTTCGCCACGTTTAGTATTGCTTGCTAGGTATAGCTCACATGAAATGAAGCCGCTTTAACTTCCGTACCGTTCGTGAGTTGCTCTGATAGAGGAAACAACCGGGACAAGGCTGGTTAGCCCGATATCCTTTTTGACAGTGGTTCGTACATTGCCAGTAGCACTGATCAACCCCTTTGGCAGCCTTGTTCTTGAATTTTGTCATCTTAGCCTGCACTTCGGTATCTGCCAGCTTAACTAGCGCCCTTTGGCTTTTGCGGATACAGCTTCTCTCTGCTTAACGCTTGGCTTGCTACCGTCTTTGCTCTCGGTCTTTGCCGATTTTGCCTTTTTCACGGCTTTGTCTACAACAGCCTCAGCCTCGGCAACGACGTCTTTAGCTTTGTCTATTGTCACCTCAGCATCGACTTGCGCAGTGCTCGCTATGCTTTCCGCTCCGCGATGGACTTTGACAGCCTGTTTACCAGCTTCGTCTCGCGCAGGCTCCGGCTTGCGCTCAGTCCATACTATTGGCGTAACTAGCACCTTGAAATCCTCGGCAGAGAATAGCACGGGAGTTGCAGCATCCTTAATGCTCAACTCGACCATGCCGCCCGTTGCCTTAAGCGCCTGCATAAGGAAGCTTGCATTGAGAGCAATCTCCGCCTGTCCGCTGACATCGGCCTGAATGACTGCCTCGCCCCTGTCCTCTTTGGCTCTTATAGTCACTTTGCCATCGGACAGCATGAGCTTGAGAGGACATTCTCTGTCCAACCAAAGCGCCGATAGGCTCTGACAGGCCTTCATGATTTCCCTGCTGTCGATGTTGGCATGGGCTACAAACTCGCTGGGCATGACTCCCTCATAGTCGGGATATTCGCCCACTTGTGCCTTGAACCTGTAGCTGATAGCCTCGGTGTCGATGATCAGGAATTTTTCATCCTTCTCTCCGCCTTCCTTGTAGCTGAGCCGAACACGCTTGGCTTTTTTTAGAGCCGATGTGATGCCGTGAAGCTCCGCGGCGTCCACGAGGATATCGTTGTCGCTATCCTCTAAATCTAGTGCCGCAATGGCAAGTCTGTATCCATCGCAGGTTATTAGACTTAGCTTGCCGTCCTTTTGCGCGAATTTGACGCACCGCAGAATCGGCTTGGTTCCATTTGGCTTTTCGGCAAAGGGAATAACCCTCAATAGCGCCTCGACAAGCTCCAATCCACCGAGATTGGGTACGACCACATTGTGCCGGCTTATCCTGATTTGGCAGTGCCCGTCAAAGCGGTTGTTGCCGGTCAGCCAGGCATCGTCCGGTATAAAACTGGTATTAGCTCCACAAACCAGCCGTATCCCCTTGTGGGCAGTCTGCGATTCGCTAGCATTGCCGTTTGATGGCGCCACCTTGACCACGTTTGAGCCGCCCAACGATTTGATGTAGCTGAGAAAGCCCTTGCGGCCAAATCTGACGCCTTCGAGGATTTCCAGAACCGAGGCCTGTGAGCGCGTGAGCGCCTCAATCAGGTTTGCTTTGTGACAAACAAAGCCTTCGCCAGAACGCTTGCCTTCGATATTTAGTTGTTCCGTCTTATTCACCCCCTTTTATTTCGGACGCCTGACGGTATAGCGTCACTTTTATTTGAGGCATTCGGTTACCCCGCAATCCGCTGGCAGTAACTTTTACCTCTACTTATATAGTTCCAAAAGAGGGCTGAAACGGGACATTACACTATTGATAATTGATATTTGCGATTCTCTTTTTGGCGACTGCGATTGAAGTACCTTCGCTCAGTCCCAGACAATGCTTCGCCACTTGCTCTTTTGACAGCTACGTTAATCAATCTCCTCGGACAGGCCAGCAACCACCTTTTAGCGTCCTGCCATGCTTCAAGGTCTAAAGCTTTATCATCGGCCAATGTCTGCCATAGCTCAGCCCTGCTGCCCTCAGTATCTTCAAGCTCATTATTGAGGCTCAGTATGTTCGGCTTGCGCATCAGGTCACGCCAGTAGGCCATAACTGTGTAGCTGGCTACCCTGACCATAGCGCCTTCGGAGAAAGGCTCATGACCATTGTTACTGGCAATTTCAGCCAGCTTCAAGATGATATCCTGTCTCAGGTCTTCCCTGTCTTCGGGTTTGGCCTTGCTTTGAAACCTTTTGGCGATCTCGGTATACTTGTGCCAATCTAGCTCCATCTTGTCTCCCTCGGAGGCAAGGCTAGATTTCCCTAGTCAGCCACACTGGCTAGGGATTTATAATGCCCCACCTCCGACCGAAAACAAGCGTTCCGGCTTCAGCTTTATTCAATTATTAATGTGCATATCGTATATTCCTAATACGACAATGCATCATCACACAATTTAGGCTTTTGTTCAGTAAATAAATGAACCTATATTCTCGGCATTTGATTTGCCAAATAGATTTCCAAAGCTAAGTGATAGGGAACCCATAGACAAGAGTCATGGCGATCATTCGGGCTACATTTATGGCTTAATTTGGGCTTGAAATAGCCATTGGAATATATGGCAGGACAATGGAGTCCCAGAGTCCTGTTACGGCGCGGCAAGCCAGCTAGAACAGGTCAATTTGCGTTTCATTTGCCAGTTTTTATATCTGGTCAAAAACAGGAAAAAAGCACGCTGGTATCAAACTATTCAGGAAGGATTTTAACTTTTTCAGCTGAAGCTAAAACTGGTTTTTGCTTTCGATTTAGGCCATACATAGCCACATGCCTAATACGGGATTCGGAGAATCGCTTGGCGGATGGTCGAAATCCCCACCTGCGCCTGAGCGAAGGGGAAGTACGTAGCTGTGACTTGATAAAAGCAAATTCGTCAGGCCGAAGCTCTCCCACCCATCCGGGTATCAGGAGTTCCTCGTTATGAGGCTCCAGCAGGGCGGGATCATTCAGGTAGACTTTTTCCGAGCCGACCACAAGGGTCACCCGCCATACAACGTTGCATAAGGATTATTCCAGGCTATGCCTGAAGCAGCCGTTCCTAAAGCAGTTAGCCTGTAATATCTTCGTGGTTGCCCCACGCCATAGGACTGAATTGAGGATGGCTCCTCTCTACCCGTGAACTCAACCCAACCAAGTCTGTGCAAATTTGAGAAGTAGACGACGAAAGAGTGATAGCGGCAGCCGTGGGACTTGTAAGGAAGCTTGGCCCGGTACTTCTCAGCCAGGTTCTCAATAGCGGAAGGGCTAATCCCTCGTCGTTGCCGCCTGGCCTGCCTCTCCTCCGCAGCAGTGGCCCTGCCCACAGCAATCTCGCGCAGGAGGGCATTTTTATAGTGATAGAAGATATCGGCCTGTGGGGCGCCTTTGATAGGACTGATCGCCGGGCTGCCCATGGGGCCATTGCCTATGAGAAACTCTCGGATAAACCAGCCACAGCCGAAGGGCCTTAGGAAACCGCCTCGCTGCGGCCTCAGCGGCTCAGCCATTGCCGGCTTCCTTGTCCCACAGCTTTGCGTACCAGCGCCTGTGTTCTTCGCCTGCCACCTTGCGATACCTGGCAGTGGTATCGAAACTGGCATGTCCCAAATGCACCTGCAGCAAACGAAGACCATCCCCAGAGTCATCCGCCTTAACAGCGTGGACAGCAAAGGCGTCTCTCAGACGGTGTGGGCTGACGTAGTGTTTTTTGCCTGTCTCGGGATTGATCAGCTCGGGCAACCCGGCCTTCTCCGCGCGCTGCTTCACAATTTGCCAGGCCCTATGGCGGTTAACGCCAAATAGATACCGCTTGCCATCTTTCTTCAATACGGGTCCGCCTCGCTCGATGAACTCACGTAGTAGCTCCAACGTACGGTTGTCGACTGGCAGTATCCGTTGTTTGTGGTTCTGAAGTTCCTGTCTCTGGGCTTCCTCAACTTTTCTTCCGCAGCCAGGGCAAAAGATGTGCGACCGGCCCAACCTGGCCTGGCAATCTGAGCAAAGCATTTTAATGCGGATCTTCAGATGAAGAATCTTCACCTCACCTTTCTCCAAGTCAATGTCATCGGTGGTCAGTGCAAGTACCTCTGAGATGCGACAGCCCAGATGGAAGAGAAGCTCGATTAACAAGCGGTCCCTGACGTTGTGAGCTGCCCGAGCTAGCCGTTGGATTTGTTCTGCTTCGAGATACGTTTGCATCGCTTTGATTCACGCTCGTTTGCACCATACAGGTCCTGGTCCACCGGGTTTCCATCCGCATCACTGAACGTTGGGCGGTTCGTCATTCGCATGTGGTGCGCTGCGATCATCCTGGCCAGGATAGTCAATCCCTCCTGCAGCCTTTGATTCTGTTCAGACATTCCATCCTTAAAATCGTCCATGTCATCGCCAGCAGACTTGTTCTGTAACCTTTCAATATCTATAATACTTGTACTGCATGCCCTTTAAAAGTACTAACACTATTAATTGATGCATTTGACATACTATTATTAAATATGCTAATATGCATCATTAAGGCGATCGCAAAGGTTAATGGGGGTAATTATGAAGAAGGGCGCTAAACAGCCTCGTGTAACATACGCCAGGGCAATGGATTGGTTGAAAAGATCAGAGCTGGACGAAAATCCTACAGAGATTAGCAAGACAGATGGTTATGACGCTCGAACGGTGCGCAATCAAATTGCGCTGATGAAGAAGGAACGTGATGAGCGTGAAGTCAGGCAGGGAGTACTTCGAGACGCGCTGATCAAACATTTCGCCGATATCTGTTCGTTTGCCAGGAAGCTTGAAAAGAAAATCGCCTCCATGAAAGAGCCATTCCCTATTTCGGATGATCTCACCAATGACCCTATCTGGTTCTCGCTGAGGGAACATTTACCCCGTTCACCGCTTTGGAAGAACTTAGACGCACTGAAGGATAATGAGGCCCGGTTCAGAGAATCGGTAGATACTATCAGAGGTAAGATTACGACAGAGGTTACAGTGAGAGCAGGCATGTTGGGCATATCTGATCCAGATGGGAAGGGGATTTTGGACGGCTGGCGTGACGGCCTGCTTGCCCATGTCAAATTAACTACACGTCTGGGCAAGGGTATCGAGGATGTTACGTACAGGAAGGAACCCAAAACCGGCAAGGTCGAATTGTTCAAGGGCGCCTACTCACTGGGAACAATGCCCGAGAATCAGGTCGAGGCGGTCGAGAAGCTATTCGATGATCTGCTAAAGGATGTCCCGACTTTTGAGGGATATGCGCTGCTAAAGGAAAATACCGACGAATTCATGCGGATACAGTCATCAATCCACGAAGAGTTCAACAAGATAATACTGCGACGCGTGGTGGCCGGAAGGTGCCGGTATTGCCCGTATTAAATAGTCTTAGTTAATTTGAATGCAGGAGGCAAGATATGAAGTGCGCCGCCATTTACGCCAGGGTGTCATCCGAGAAACAGGACGTGGACAACTCCATTTCCGCTCAACTTAGAGCGTTGAGGGAATTCGCTGTCAGGAACGACTATGAGGTGGTCATGGAGTTCGTCGACGAGGCCGAGTCCGGCAGGACCTCGGCGCGTCCCCAGTTTCTCCGGATGGTAGCAATAGCCAAACGCTCTCCCAAGCTTTTCGATACTATTCTGGTCTGGAAATATTCCCGCTTTGCCAGAAGCCGCGAGGATTCGATAGTTTTCAAAACCATGCTCCGCAAGGTTGGGGTACAAGTTCTGAGTATTAACGAACCCGTGGATGACACGCCTCATGGGAAGCTATTTGAAGCCATCATTGAGAGCATGGACGAGTTCTATTCCGCTAACCTTGGCGAGGAGGTA
>JAPLHL010000221.1 GCA_026389655.1 Chloroflexota bacterium | reverse complement strand
AATTCGAAAGTCCTGTTTCCAAGCGATAGCGTTTCCTTATCGTTGACGGTAATAATCATGCTATCGTCTACATGCAGGAGGTCCTTAAGCATCTCCTTACACTTTGGGGAACATACTATTTTCGCTTCCGGATAAAGCTCCATTATCATCGGTATCATGCCGGCGTGGTCCTGTTCTGCATGGTGGCAAATGATGTAGTCGATTTTCTCGATGTGCATCTGGTCAAGGTTGTCGGTAAGCACATAGTCCATGGAAGGGTCAACTGTATCAAGCAGAGCTGTTTTTTCGCTGCCCTGCACCAGATAACAGTTATAAGTTGTCCCGTCGGGCAGCGGTATCAGGGAATCGAATAACCGCCTGTCCCAGTCAATCGCACCTATATTATGTATGCCCGGTTTGATTTCCAGCCGATTCATAATATCCTCCGCTATTTTTTCTTAAATTGGTCTTTGCTTGCGCCGCAAACAGGGCATGTCCAATCGTCCGGCAGGTCTTCAAACCTGGTTCCGGGTTTGACTCCACCATCAGAGTCGCCTTTTTCCGGATCATAGATATACCCGCAGACGCTGCATTCGTATTTATCCATTTTGATTTTCTCCTCTTTTTTTTCTGCAATATAACTGGGGGCGGTTTTGGGTGTTGTACCGCGTTTGACCTGCTGGTAGTACGCGTATGTCAGGGGTTCTCCGGTGCTGACTTTCTCAGCATTAACGACCTGGCCGAGAAAAATAGTATGTGTATAGACGTCAACCTGATTGATTACCTCGGCCTCAAGGTAGCCCAGCGTATAATCCAGCACAACAGGAGCCTTGGTAGTACCCGTCTTATATTTGATATCCGCGAATTTATCTGTATCGCGCCCGCTTTTGAATCCCAGGCTGCCAATAAATTTTATCGGGGTATCTAATGATAGGATTGATGTAGTGAATACTTTACTTGCGGATATATATTCATGGGTAAGGTTATTCTTATTGATTACAGCACTGATAATCTGCGGATTGGAGCAAATCTGCATGACAGTATTGGCTATTTGGCAGTTCATCTTGTTTTCTTTGGCGGACGATACAACATACAGGCCATAAGTCAGATAATGCAGTGTTTCCAAATCCATAGTATTTTCTCCCTTAATTAATTTGATTTCTGTATTGTCGGGAACTAATTCCCATCTAATGAATGGTGCTCGGTCCGGGTGAACCAGCCTTCCGGGTCAGACATATATTCTTTGTAATCAATTAATGCAAGATAATGCCCCTGTTCTTCTGCGGAGATGGCATTGAAAAAATTCTTCTCGATATCCGATGTAGCCGCAGATGCTCTTTCTGTGTAAAAATTGCGTGACTTTATTTCCATCTCAATGGCTTTTTCAGCCGCTATAAACTCGCTTTTTTCTGCCTTTAAAGATATCCCCGAATTGCGAATGGCCTCGCCGAAGAGTGTCCTGAATGTCCGATTTCTATCCGGTTTCGCAGGCGTTAGCGGCCAGCCCTTCTTTTGGGCCACAAGTTCATAGATTTCCTCGAATCTTTTCCTGTGAAAATCCTCCTGTTCAGCCAGCCAGGAAAAAAGCTCCTTCCCAATTTTATTCGTGCTTTCCCGCCCCGAAAGAGTGTAGAATTTCTTTCCGTCCAACTCCATCTGGATAGCATATTTTAATGCTTCTACAATGCCAGTTTGTGCGTCTTTCATATAACCCCTCTAAATAGAAATATTAATTGTTTATCCGGGTTGTACCCGGTCTTTCTGCATCTTTGCGGTGTGTATTCCCTGGATATTCATCGCTATTTAAAACAGCCGGATTTATATTTATAGTCCATTAAACGCTGAAGGTGACGTTTCTCTTCCGCCAGTATCATCCCGATGGCTGTCCTATTGTCTTCTGGAACCAGATCAAGAAGACCCGCATAAAATAGTATTGAGTCTTTTTCGGCTTTAATACCTGTGTCTAAAGCTGTGCGGACACTTGATTTGGATGCTCTGCTTCGCGCCAGGGCTGAGGATGAAAATACCCTGTCCTTCAGCAATGCTGCAAGATAATTCCGGTATTCTCCTTTATAACTTTCAGGATTACTTGATTTTGCAGAGTGGCTAAATAGACTATTGAACTTGCGTAGATGTCTTTTTTCAGACGTTATGAGATAAGCATAAACAGCTTTAGTTGATTCGTCCTTCGCCTGCCGGGCAACCTCGGAGTAGAAGGCAAGCCCGCTTCTCTCCATCTCGGCCGCTATCCTGTAAAGCTCACCTTCTTTGAAAAATACTGCCATGCCTCTCCCCTGAACTCTTATCCCTTTGATTTATAATACAATTATCTCTTTTTTACTGTGAAACAATTATAGCAATTTTTCGAACTATGGAAGTAATGAAAGTCACATTTGATGGACGGGCTAAAAATAAATATAAAAGGCCGGCCTGTCAGGCCGGCCTTTTACTCTTGCAATTAAAATAAGTCTAGCGCACTACTTTTTCGATCTCAGCGATATGTGTATTCAATCCCTTTCCATAGAGCTTCAACTTGATAGGTTCGCCGTTGCCATATTTCTTATATACACGGCAGACTTCACAGATGCTGGTGTCTTTGCCAGTAGAACCGTGATCATCGAGTTTGCAGTATGTGCCCTCGATTTCCCAGCAAGGCAGAAACTGATACATTGTTGATGGGCATTCAGCTTTGATCAATTCGGGACAATGGCATTTTTCCCAGCAGGGCTGCTTGTCAGACCAAAAATTGGATTGGGAAACCTCTTTCCCTATCTGTGTCTTTTCAATCATCTGAGCCATTGTCGTGACCTCCATCTTTCTTTGATCTATATTGTTCACTCTAAATTTAGCATTAGTATTGTGAACCGCCATCCGTCACTTGGCCTAATCTAATTATGCGCAAAAGCGCATAATTAATAGTAAAGTATTAAGCAGAAATGCGTACCGCTTAGCCGAACGGATTTTGATTGAAGGTACTTTTAGTGCACAATAGAGCCGGTGATTTAAGTACATAAGAAATGATGAAAAGTCGGCTTGACCCACTTGAAGAATTTACTGGCGGGACTTAAAGCGGTCAATACTGTATTGGCAAGGGTTGTCTATGTCTGCGATTAAAAATATCATTGCAATTTTATTTTTATTGCTCATTGTAATGGTTGGGTGTACTGCGGGTACTCCGCTCCAGCCGGCTTATAGTACTAGCGTTAGTGAGTTGAAATCTGGAATCCGCAAGGCGGCGGCGCCTTACGCTCTGAAATTGGCTGATTGGGAAATCGAAAATATTTTTACACCTGTCAGAGAAAGCCCTCATGTAGATACCGGTGTATTGATAAAAGATATTGAATCAATATTGGACGAGGAGAACATAGCAATCTTCCCTGCTGTGCGTGTAAGGATCACAAAGCCGCCTCTTCTGCTCGTGGTCTCACCAAAAGACCGGATATCGTATTTGGACCGTATCATGTTGTCTCCCGACCTGAATGACGAACAAATCGAAGCGGTTGAAAAACAGGTAGATGAACTAAGCCTGTCGTCACTGGTTGTTGAAATAGGCGGGTTTGGAGCTGCCTATCCTGCGATTGTATCTCCTGATTTGAAAACGAAGCAACTGGTGGCGGCAGCTGTGGAAGAGTGGGCGCATCAGTACCTTGCCTTCAGACCACTTGGATTCTTGTATTTCCTCGATTCTCTCGGCTTCAGCCAGCCTCCTGACATAATTTCCATGAATGAGACATTGGCCGGAATGATTGCAGATGAAATTGGCGGCAAGGTGTACGCCCGTTATAACCGGGACGTTGACAAACGAATTGGAGCGGTCAAAACTGAACCTGATTTTAACTTCGACCGGGAGATGAAAGAAACGCGAAAAAATGTTGACCTGATGCTTGACGCAAAAAGAGTAAACGAAGCAGAACGGTATATGGAATCCAGGAGGCTGTTGTTCGTGCAGCATGGGTATAAAATAAGAAAACTGAACCAGGCTTATTTTGCCTTCCATGGTATTTATGGCCAGGATCCCTGTGCGGTTAGCCCTGTTTATGATGATATGAACAGGTTGAGGGCCAGTTATACGGATTTTGCGGGCTTTGTTAAGGACGTTTCAAACATGACCGGATATGAGGAACTTCAGTCTGCGGTAAACCGCTTGCCATCGAAATAGGTTGGATAGTTATTTCCAACCAATGCCCGCTGAGCGACATACTATTTTCTTCTGATATACTTTAACACCATGAATTGGCTGGATATTCTCTCTGTTATCCTTATAGCATTAGGCCTATCCGCATATTGTTTTGCAGTATCGTTGGGGATAGGTGCTTCGGGAAGGGCCGATTCATGGAAACGGGTTTTGCGAGTAGGAGTGGCCTTCGGAGTTTTTCAGGCCGGTATGCCGCTACTTGGTTGGTTGGTTGGGCAAACCGTGGTTCAAGTCATTTCAGGTTATGATCACTGGGTAGCTTTTGCGCTTTTACTTTTTGTTGGGGGAAGGATGATCTGGGAGTTTGTAGAACGCAAATCTGAGTCGGAAGCGGCAGATATCAGCAAATGGATAACGCTGCTTACGCTATCTGTGGCAACAAGCATAGATGCCCTGGCGGTTGGTCTGTCTTTTGCGCTGTTGAAGCTTAATATCCTTATATGTGCAGCGACCATCGGCATAGTGGCCTTTTTAGTGACTGCACTGGGATGTTGGCTTGGACGAAGGGCAAGCGTGATTATAGGGCGGTGGGCTTTGTTAGTAGGGGGTATCATCCTTATCGGCATAGGCGCCAGGATCCTAATTACGCACATTGTGGGATAAATGAATAAAATTGATCTAACATGGGGTGACATACTAGCAAAATTGCCGCGAGGCACATCGGCTTTTGTGCTGGGGACGCTGGATAGCATGTCACATTTATTACCCTGCATGAGCGATGTGATAGTGATCAGGGGTAGCCCGAGCTAATCAGAGCAACGGGTTAAAAAAAGCCGCCTGGTCAATATGCCCGCAGTTCACTTCAGGTTATATAACTTGAAGTTGGTGAAAGTGTAGTTCTCGGAAATTGCCCAGTTACTGAATGATATCCCCAATTCACCCTTTAGTGATGTATTGTCTGTGAGGGTGGCGAGTTTAGTGCCATTGATGTAGAAGTCCTGATTTTCTCCTATGCAAACTACCTTTAAGCGGTTATATTCGTCTGCGGGTTTGATAATGTCTGAAGGTGTTTGTGGATACACTTCCTCTTCGATACCCAGTGCGCTTTTTCTGCCAACGTAAAATGACCGGTTGTCAGTGATCGCAAACCTGTAATAGGTCCCTGCATTATCCAGCCTGTAGATAATACCCATTACTGCTCCCCTGATTGAAGAAGTTTCCCTGAGATCAACCTCCGCTGAAAAATTTTTCAGTTGCTGCCGGGTTTTAGGATTAAGGGCTATAACTGTGTTACTGCCGACTGCCCATACACTATAAGCACCCTGTTCATATGCACCGCCTTTGGTTGAATCTGCTTTGTAAATAAACCAGCCGCTTTTAGGATCAGTAAAATCATCCTGGAAAATTAATGTGCCATTTTCGGGACTG
>JAPLHL010000454.1 GCA_026389655.1 Chloroflexota bacterium | reverse complement strand
TTTCCAGTGGCTATTTCAATGATCCAATCCTGACTGATTTCCGCCGCTATGGCATAAAGGGTGTCCTGGCCAAGCCGTATCAGCTGGAAGAGCTCGAAATGACTCTGCGTGAGTTACCTCATCACCAGGAAGTAACCTACTAGTTATAAATTCAAAAGCCTGAAGCCCATTTACAGGGTCGGGTTGTTAGTAACCCGGCCTTTTTTCATTTATCTTTGCCTCAGAGAACCGCAGATCTTCCTTTTCAAGATTGCTAAGGATGATCTTACAAATGACCACCTAAACTATTCATCCCCCGCGTTCGTTATTATTTGCGGGGAGTCCTCAATCAAGAGGTGCCCACGTGAATTCAATAAGAATATTCTCAGGCAACATAAAGGTTACACTTTTGAGGAGGAGCCAATAGTTGAAACCAATTTATTACAGCTTTATCGCACTGATTGCGGCATTGGCAATACTGATGCCGGCCGCTTCACCCGTCATGGCGGACCAGGACGAAACATCTAAACCGCAGCTTCAGTCCGCCCCTGCACTAATGATCAAAGCACCTAACATAGTTGAGGTGAGTCAGCCGTTAACCATCACCGTCTTCAGTAAGCGTGGTCACGAGACAATAGCAGGAGCCTCGGTATATGCTCTAAAGACGAGTGACCTGATCGTAACGGCTGACAGTATGAATTATAAAACATTACTGTCTGAGTATGAAGCAACCGCCAAAGCCAAGGGCACCTTAATAGGCACTACGAGCGAAAATGGTACTGTGACCGGAGCACTGTCTGAAACCGGACGGTTCATGCTGGTTGCCACCAAAGATGGATTTATGCCGGGGTTTACCCGGCTGACAGTTACACTGGCTCCCAAAAAGGCGCTTAATATAAAAGCTCGCGGTTCTATCGAAATCAATAAGCCTGTCACGATTTCCGTTACTGAAAGGTTCAAGCAACAAGCTGTAGAAGGCACGTCTGTCTATGCCATGCTGATTGCTGAAAACAATACCTTACATATAAACGCGCTCTCCACGGTACCTAAGATAAAAATACCGGCTCCGGCACATATACAAACCCAGGCAAAAGCACTGGGGGAGACACACGGGTTGATGCAGGTTAAAGCATCTAAAGTGGAAAACCAGGTACTACCAGGTTGGCAGGGTCAGGCCGTAAAACCGTTCTGGACAGCAGATAATGCGACTGTCATCAGGTCCGACCCATGGGAGGAAACTACTTCCGCTGATTACGCCGCTGAAATCCAATCCGGCGGCTTCTTGCTGGGCAATACCGATGTCAACGGCCAGCTTACTTATACATTCACGGAAAAGGGCACTTACGTTCTCGTTGCCATTAAAGAAGGTTATATACCGGGCTTTGCTAAGATATCCGTGCACACGGCCAATCAAGACAAACTCATTGTTAAAGCTCCCGTATCTGCACCTTCGGGACAATCGGTCAGTATCAAAGTCATTGAAAGCAATACGGGGCTGCCTTCTGAAAACGCTACAATCTATGCTTTCGTGCACAAAACAGGCATTCCGCCGACCGTGAAGCCGTCGCCTGCGCCCACGGAAAACGGCACCGCCACACAAATACTCATTGATTCAGCTACAGACGGCGCCGTAAACACAAAGGAGCTACAGAGTCTCCTGGTGCAATCTGCGATCCAGCCAATAACAATCGGCACTACGGACACGAACGGCGAGATCCAGTACACGTTCAGCAACCCGGGTCAATACACACTGGTGGCGGTAAAGGATGGCTACCTGCCGGGCGGCGCCAGGATCAATATACTGGGTTTACAGACTACTAAAACTCTGGTAATCAATGCAGTATTTAATATTACTACCGGCCAACCCGTTACAATCAAGGTATGGGAGAAATCATCAAGCCAACCCGTATCCGGCGCTGCGGTTTACGTTTTAAAAATAAGTGACACAGTCGGCACGAAATACACTCTGCCCTTCACTAGCAATAACAAGGGGCAGGACGAGATCGCTTCACTTACGTAAACTACACACTCCCCACGTCTCAGAATTCACTTTACATCAAGTCTCTGAGCGAGGCCACAGTCGGCGATATAGTAACAATCCTCACTATCGATGATAACGGTAAAGCTGTGGCTAAAGCGGCATTATACCTGGTAAGGATGGACGCTCTTTCTAATGCGGCTGTAATTTTACCGGCTGCACCTTCGGCTGATGTGGCATTGAGACAGAAATACGGAGCTATCTTGAAGGAAAAGAGCTCATTCCAGGGTTATACCGATGAGAACGGAAATATATCAATTAAGTTTGCAAGCTCCGGCGTATATATGCTGCTGGCTATAAAAGACGGTTACCTTCCGGATTTCGTCAAGATCAATATCAAAGCCCCGGTCACATCACAGCCAAATACATCCAATAAAGCGCACTAGCAAACACAAATTTAACTCTGATACGCTTATCTCAACCTCTCTCCTGTAGGAGAGGGGTTGGCTTTTTTCCGTGAGGACTTTTGCTATTTACAGGTTCACTACGGTCGCCCCGGTGCTTCCCTCGAAACGGTCCCCCGTGCGGAATGACTTCACCAACGGATGTTTTCTCAATTCCCGCATGACGGCCTGGCGCAAGATGCCTGTACCCTTTCCATGTACAATTCGCACTTCTTTCAGTCCCGCCCGGAAAGCTTCGTCCACGTAATCCTGCACCAGGGGGATGGCCTCATCCACTGTCATCGCATGCAGATCAAGCTCCGGGTTAATCTCATGCTTTCTAATTTTCCCGGCGGCGCTCTTTTCTATATGCTTACGGTCTTTACCCATCTTTATTTATCCCTGTGAAACTCCAGGCGCAGAACACCTTCGGTGCTCGTTGTGACTTTGACGCGGTCGTCCATGCGCCAGCCTACTACCCAGATAATCTGAGACGGTGAACACACAATGGGTACGGTATCTCTCCATGTGCGCGGTATGGATGAATCGACCATGAAGTCCTGCAGTTTCCGGCTATGCACCATACCGAGCGGATGAAAGCGGTCGCCGGGCTTGCGGCCCCTGACAAACAGTGTCCTGCCAGCCTTAGCAAGATCAAAACTGGCGCTGAAGATATCATCTTCGCGGTAAAAATTCTCATTGATTATATCGGCTGTAACCCGCCACCCGGGGACCTTCGTCTCACCGGGTACCTTCAAACTATAACTTGTATCCAAAAGGGGCCATGGGCAAACGGAAGCGCCTGGATCGGAAATAACCATGCGGTTGCGTTCATTTGTGGCCAGTACGCCGTCCGGCAGATGAACGCACTTACCCGTATTTCCAAAAAGTAGCCTGACTAAAGAGTCCACATGAGCGGCCTCTACGTCCTTCAGGCTCCCGTACGCCTGCCCCAGCACGATACGGAAGATGCGGCGCTGCAGCGCCAGGGGCAGCCCGCGCACCTTGCCTGAATCAAGACAGGTCATGCCCCCTTCTCTAGTCGTCACCTGGCTGCAAACTGCCGAAGCCTGCTCATCGATAAAATCAGCATCTTCCCCGGCCAGGTCTGCCAGTCTCACCAACGCATTATCTATCTCCGGGTTATACTGACGCAGCAGGGGGATAAGCTCCAGGCGGATGCGGTTACGCAGGAACCTGGTGTCCCTGTTAGATGAGTCTACACACGGCTGCAGCCCGTAGTCATGGCAGCACGAGACCGTTTCCTCCCGGTTTAGCGCCAGCAAAGGGCGTATTACCCAGATGCCGTCTTCTTTGCTGGAATAGGGCAGGGGCGCCGCAGGCCGCAGTCCGCGCAAGCCCTGAATCCCGGCCCCGCGCAAATAGTGCATCAGCGTAGTTTCGACTTGGTCGTCACGTGTGTGACCCACCGCCACCCTGCTCGCACCTACTTCCCTGGCAATTTCATCCAGGAACTTGTATCTTACTTCGCGTGCGGCTTCTTCCAGTGAAATCTTGTTTGCCTTGCCCCATTCTCCTGCATCACGCTTTTCCACTGTGATCGGTATGGCCAATTTCTCGGCAAGTCCTGATACGTAGTGCGCTTCAGCTTCCGATTCTTCTCCCCGCAGGCCATGATCAAGATGGGCGATATGAAGCTGTATATTCAGCTCATCTTTAATGCGATTCAGTAGGTGGACAAGACAAACGGAATCCGGCCCGCCGGACACTGCTACCAGCACCTTTTCGTTCCCAGACACCAGGCCGTATTCCCGTATGAAGCTGATTAATCGTTTCTCCAGGGAACTGGCGCTGGCCGGCAACTTAATTCTCCTTCAGATGACAAGTATCGCTCAAAAGCAACAGGCGCGGATCGCAGCCTTCGTCAAATTCAAGCACCGTCTGGCTACTGGGTTGGATGCGGATCCTGACCAGGTGGGTTATGGGCAGGCCGAGCGCAGTGCAGACAATGGTAGCGGTTACAAAGTAATGCGATACCACTGCTACATCGCCTTGCCTATTAGCCTGGACTATTTTCTGGACCGATGCCCACACCCGCTCCTTAAATTTGCCCAGGTTCTCGCCACCATTAAAATTGATTTCCTCACCTTTGGATTGCCAGTCCACCATGAACTGGCTGAATCCGGAGGCAAATTTTTCGAGCGTCATGCCTTCGAACTCGCCGACATGGACTTCCATAAGGCCTGGATCAGGTGTTATTGCCAGTTTATGATAACGGGCGATGGCGCCGGCTGTATCCATGGCACGCTTTAACGGGCTTGAGTAAATTGCGGTCAACGGCACGTCCTTAAGCTTTAGACCCAGCTTCTCAGCCTGGGCCTTTCCCGTCTCGCTCAATTCAGTATCACTTCCGCTTCCCTGTATGATGCGCTGCTGATTCCAGACAGTCTCGCCATGCCGTATGAGATATAGTATAATGATGGACCTCCCCGGAGCTACAAAATGTAACGGCCTATTATATTGCTAAATGAGCTAAATTTGAAACAGGGGGGCGTTGATCAATCGAA
>JAPLHL010000126.1 GCA_026389655.1 Chloroflexota bacterium | reverse complement strand
TGGGTTGTTGAACTCATACAAAATCACAACTGTACTGTAATATTACAATGCAATATCACATTAATAATGTGATATTGCAAGATTAACAATGTTTCCAAGTAGGTTGAGTGATTATGCCGGTAGCAATATATTTTCATCATAGTTTTATACTGTAGGAGCATGACCGGTCGGGGACCTTTAGGTAAAATTGCTCTTGGAGTCAAGTAAATATGTAGGAGGAAATATATGGAGACCTTGATATCCCAGAAAAAATCAGACGATTCAGCGGAGGCTATACAAGCTTTAGAAACCAGCGTCAAGATTTTAGCAAGGCTGATCGTCAAAGAAGTAATGGCTGAGCTAAGAGCTCAGGAGAGGTTCTTCGGCGATGCAGGCAGTAGCTTAGCAGCGCCTATATCCTCAGGTGCCACAGGGGTTAACCAGCCGGGAAAAAGACTGGTGTATTCAGTTACCGAAGCTATGACACTATTGGGCATAAGCAGAGCCTCTGCGTACAATCTTATACGGACCGGACAAATACCCTTCCTACGGTTTGGTACACGGATTGTTATTCCACGGGTAGCGCTGCTGAAAATGCTGGAAGAAGCGGGCTCGGTTAAGCCAGGGTCAAGCTTAATACGTTAGATTTATCCTGCCAGTCAATGCACTTTTCTTCTGCAAAAAGGGGGCGATTTTTGCTAACATTTTGCTAACGAATCATTTGACATGGTTCAACACCACAAAAATAATTGATCGTAGAATGACATAATGAAATAAATGGAAAATCAGGATTTTGTATCTACAGCCACCGTTTCACATGGCCGACCTCAGCCTGGCAGTCAAAAGGTCAGGGGTTCGACTCCCCTCAGCTCCACCAAACAATCCTCGGAAGCTAATAGCTTTCATCTGCCATTCCAACTCCCATTTCTGAGACTCCAATTTTTCCTTCTGTTCTTTGAGTTGTTTTATCCTCGCAGACAGATCGTCCAGGGTAACCTTGCCCGTCTCGATGGCATCGTACAGCCGATCTAGCCTTCTATTGACCTCGGCTATTTCTTTCAGTGTGGCATCCAATTGATCTCTATGTCCAGTAAAGGAAGCGTCCATCTCTTCATTAACCAGTCGGACTAATTCCCGCAGGTTTTCTTCAGTGAGGATATACTCTTTGATCTTATCGATAACGAGCCTTTCGAACCTCCGGCTATTGATATAATGTGATTTACAGGATCCCGATCCTTTCTTGAGCAGTGTCCCGCAGACGTAGTAGCTACCGGGCTCATTGCGACTGATGGCTTTTGATGATTCGAATAAAACCATTTACTGTGGTAGAAGTATCCCATTTAATATAGGACTTAATCTTTTTCCATGTAAACAAGCTTCAATATCCTTATATTACTATGTGAACAACTAGTAGGTGCTTCATCATTGACAATTTGAACCGCTATCTGTATGCTGTTTCGGGAAAACGCCTGAATTGTAAAAAGTACCTGTCATAAATATGTCTTTGGAGGTATGTAAATGAGGTCACGGAAGTTTGGAAACAGTCAGCGGTTAACAGGCATTTTCAGGTTATGCCTGTGCCTTGCAGTGGCAGGGATCATAATTTTAGGAGCAGCCGATCGTACCACAGCAGCTTCGTCTGCCACGGGAAGCCTGCCGGTGATCAAGGTATTTAGTGCTGACCCTCTAACATTGAAGGACGGCGATTCTGCGAAATATACGTTCGAGGTGTCGGGCGCCACGGACATGAAGGTGGTTGAGAACGGCGTAATCATCAAAGAGATCAAAAGCCCTCCTAACACCACCCTTAAAGGGACTGTCAGGGGCAATAAGACCTATGAAATACAGACCGGCCATATCAATACATTCATCACCACCCTGGAAGCAATGAATGCTAGTGGCAGGCAGGTGAAAACATTGACGCTATCGTTTGCCACTGCGCCTCAGGCGAAATCTCTTAACCTTTCAGCCGGTCAAAGGGGGTCTGATAATCGTACGCCCAGATGGGGACCCGAGACGTACTCAATAGTTACTTCATCTAATACGGTGCCTACGATACAGGCTACATGGCCCCCTACGTTTGCGAAATGCCCCAGCGGCTGCAACTACTGCCTTAGGCCGGAAGATGCGGCAGCCCGTGGGTTGACCAGGAAATGCTCCAATCAGCCCTGTTATTACTCCCCTGATAAAACACAATATTGGTATTGCTACGGCGATTTTTCGTCCGACTTGGTGGTAGGCTGGTTCTGTAGCGGTGGCCAGGTCTCACAGGGCACTCAGACGGATGCCAACAAGGTGGGAGCCACCTGGTATGCCACTAAAGATGAGGCGCAGGTCGACTGTACTAGAGGTATGGTGCTGGGGGTCAGAGCGTGCTGGCACTGCGTTGGCGGCCAGGCCACCGAGATTAACATTCAGGGTACCGACAATTGCTCGTCGGCAAACATGTACTCAAGCCAGGCCGAGGCACAGGGTCACTGCCAGCAGTCTTCAACGTGCTGGCGCTGCATTAATGGCCAGGTCGCCCAGTCTACAACTAATGTTGCATCGGATTTCCCCTGTTACCCAACCCAGACCCAGGCTCAAGCAGCCTGCCAGCAGTCTTCGACATGCTATCGCTGCGTTGGAGGACAGGTCTACCAGTCTACCACTAATGTTGCATCGGATTCCCCCTGCTACTCAACCTATTCCCAGGCTGCCACTGCCTGCACCGCTCCCACCACCACCAACACCAACACTGCCACACCGGCGACGGCGATGTGCTACTGCTGCCATGGCGGCGAGGTCACCTATGCTACCCAGTCTGCTTGTGCGCAAGCGGGAGGCACCTGTTATTCCAGCTCGTCGGCGGCTACTGCAGGCTGCAGGTCCTCCACCACCACCAGCACGCCGTGCTACTGCTGTCATGGCGGCAAGGTCGCCCAGACCAGCCAGTCTGCCTGCGCGGAAATCGGGGGCACCTGTTATTCCAGCCAGTCGGCGGCTACCGCTGGCTGCACCAGCACCTTACAAATCCCCTACAAAATACCTAACGTCATACCCAAGACACTCATTAAACCATGATACCCACGACACCCACGATCAAGTAAGTTACTGGTTAGCAGGATAAAGGGAAGAATGAATCCATCTTATTGGAGTAAATCTGGAGGAATGAAATGAGGACAGCGAATTTGGCAAAGTGCCGGCCGGCAGCGGGCATTTTCAGGATATGCCTGGGCATTA
>JAPLHL010000018.1 GCA_026389655.1 Chloroflexota bacterium | reverse complement strand
AACACTGCTGTAATGGCCCGGTTGAAACCAAAATAGATAGTAACGCCCGCTGTTTAGAGCTTCACTGTCTTGGGCATGGTTCGGCCCTTCCAAAGGGCCTTGCCCTGGATGGTCAGTACCATCGAAGCGAAGGCTACCACCGTCATGAATATAGCGCTCAAAGGGTAAATAAGGATGAGATACATAGGGAAATGGAACCTGTAGTTGCTTATGGACCAGAGTATTAATGCCATAACAATCGCCAGTCCCCGCCTGCCGATGGCCAGGTCGTCAACAATATTTTGTCTGACGGCTGCGTACCCGCCTGAAGCGTAGTAAGCCGCCCTTCTGAAAACGAGGAATTGTCCCAGGCAGTTAAAAAGCAGAGGATTACGCTGGAGCCTTGTAAGCCTCATCGGGACTCCGCATAGCATACCCAGGTAAAATGCCGGTATGCTGAGCATTTCGGACCAGGTCACTACATGCTGACGAGGTAAAGCGGAGATCAGGGCTGCCTGTTCTCCCGACATGGCAGCGGCAGTGCAGCGCAGCATATCAGGCCCGTGAACTGTGTCGGCATCGACAAAAAGCAACAATTCGCCGTCTGCCTCTTCAGCCAGTTGATGGCAAGCCCAGTGTTTGCCAAGCCAGTCTGAGGGCAATGGTTTGCCTTTAATCAACCTTAGCCTCTGATCTTTATTAGCGAACTGTTTCAGTATCTCCCATGTTCTGTCGGTGGAGTTGTCATCCAAAACTATCAATTGAAAAGTTGGATAGTCCTGGGCTAACAGCCCCGCAACGCAATCCCCGATGTTACCTTCTTCGTTACGCGCCGGCACCAGGACCGAAAAATGTGGCCATTCCTTGGGATAAGTGTAACTATGGAGCCTTCGCAAGTATCTCAGGTTCGTCAGTGTTACTATCAGCAGCACGATTACGCCGAGTACTATGACGGTTTGAAAGTAAAACAGTATTTCAAATGGTAAGTTAAACTGCAACAAGGCAATATAATATAACAATCAGCAAATTTTTTCTTCTTTTACTGGCTGTCCGGCTTTAATTTCCGTTCAGGGCAACTATCCGCCGGGGTCTGACAGTTAACAAACTAGTACATCTTACGGTCGGGCAGTTTACGGTCTTTCCAGGTAGCTTTTCCCGCAAGAGTCAGGACCATGGAAGAGACGGAGATAATGGCCATAAACACGGCGCTCAGCGGGTAGAAAATAACCATGTAAAGCGGGAATTTAAATCGCTGGTAGTAGATGGCCCACAGTAATAGTGACGCAATAATGGAAATTGCTGCCAGCCCCAATGACAGAGTTGGCGGGTAATCAGGCGTTTTCAGTGCGGATAGAGCTATTATAGGTTGCCAGAATACAAACAGGATCCAGAGCCATGTTGCTACAAAAAGCGGAATATTATAATTGTAGGATGCAAACATATTTTTTGTCAGGCCTTCGTACAATTCCTTGTAATTGTGGTACATTCTGGTTGAGACATTATTAGTGCCGTCAAATATGCGGTAGCGCAGACCACATGCCAGGACCCTCTGGGGTAATTCCAGGTCATCGAGCACGTTCAGTCGTATTGCCTCAAACCCACCGCAGGTTTCATAGGCTTGCCGGCTGAATGCAAGGAGTTTGCCACTGGAGGATAAATATGTTTTCCTGGGTCGCAGGCGTTTCGGTAAAGGTACAACTGCAAATACACCCAGGGCAAAATAGGGCATAACCAATTTCTCTGACCATGTGCCCAGGATGTGCCGGGGTATGATTGACAGCATATCTGCCTTTTCTTCCTGTAAAGCTGCGGCGGTGCAGCGTAAAGTGCCGGGTGTATGCACAGTATCTGCATCAGTAAAAACAAGTAAATTACCGTCAGCTTCCCTGTAGAGTTGATGGCAGGCCCAGTGCTTTCCGAGCCAGTCCGGCGGTAAATTCTTGCCATGAATGACCTTTAACTTGCTGTTACTGCGGGCAAGTGTTTGCAGTATCTCTTCCGTCCGGTCAGTAGAGTTGTCGTTCAATACAATGACCTGGAAATCCGGGTAATCTTGGGCAAGGAGCGATTTCACGCAGGGACCAATATTATCTTCTTCATTTCTGGCCGGTACAAGGACGGAGATACGGGGGAAATGGCTGATCCTCTTGCAGTCACTTAGATTCCGTGTACTGCGCATATTGAAAACAGCTATCAGCAGTATGACAAAAAGAAAAAGTATAATAAGTGTTTCGGGTAAAAGCAGAGAATCTTTAACTGTCATTGCGCTTTTCCTCTCCTACTTAACCATGGTTGCAACTCCGGCCAACTCTTGAAATAAGAATAGCGCTTTGCTGTCAGAATAGTAGCGTGCGCTAGACAGGCACCGGCAAAATAAAGTGGGTAGTGTACTACAAAAAGAAAAATCAATAATCCAATTGTGCCTCCGATAGAAGCCCATACCCAGTTCTTCTGTATTACAAACATCAGTCCTGTGCATACACCGATAACAATGGGACCCAACCATCCGAGCAGTCCCAGCCATACGCCATAAGTGGTCGCAACACCCATGCCGCCTCTGAACTTTAAGAATGGGGAAAACGCGTGGGCCAGTACGGGAGCAACGGCTACGGCTGCCAGTTCCCAACCGTTTACTGCTGATACCTGTTGCGCGAGCCAGACCGGGACAGTGCCTTTGAAGGCATCGAGAAGTACTGCAATGACATAAAGGGTTTTGCTTCCCGCCCGGGCAACATTGGTGGCACCGGGTGCATGATCGCCGAATGCCCTTATATCCTTGTGAAGAAAAATCTGTCCCAGCCAATAGGAAAAAGGGAATGAACCCAGGACAAGCCCTGCAGCTATCCATGCTAAACTAGGCATCGGACAATTATTATATAATTAACCTATGGGAATTGTTAAGTCGAAATTTAATAAGCTTCTTTCAGATGCCAGTACCAGGAACCGCAGCCTGCTTTGTGTAGGGCTGGACCCCGATCCGGCCAAGTTACATAATAAAGATGTTTTAGAGTTCAACAAAGCTATAATTGACGCTACTTCGGATCTTGTGTGCGCTTACAAGCCTAACCTGGCGTTCTATGAAGCGATGGGGATCAGGGGTCTGCAGATATTAAAGAAGACGGTTGATTATATTCCTAAAGACATACCGGTCATCGGGGATGCGAAACGGGGTGATATCGGCAATACGGCCGCTGCCTATGCGAAGGCGTTATTTGACTTCTATAAGTTTGATGCGGTTACCTTAAGTCCCTATCTCGGTTACGACTCGATCGAGCCATTTCTCGCCTACAATGGCAAAGGGGTCTTTGTCCTGTGCCGTACATCTAACAAGAGCGCCTCGGATTTTCAAGACCTCGAAGATAACTACGGGATGAAGTTCTACCAGTCGGTAGCGCTACGTGCCAACGATTGGAACAGTTCAGGCAATATAGGCCTGGTAGTGGGCGCCACATACCCTGAAGAACTTAAGCAGATAAGGAAAATCTGCCCTGATATGCCTATACTTATACCCGGAATAGGGGCCCAGGGAGGGGACCTGGAGCTTTCAGTTAAATACGGTGTCGATAAAAATTCTGAGAAAGCAATTATTGTAGCGGCACGCCAGGTACTGTATGCATCGACAGCACCTGATTATGCTGAGGCAGCCCGTGCCGCGGCCAGGGAATTGCGGGACAATATCAACAAGTTTCGCAAGCTTTAACTGCAGGATAAGGGGTCCTGATTAATTCCCGGGTGGTTCTGATGGCCGAGACAGCAAAACAGACCATACGCACTATTTTTCACATAGATCTGGACGCATTTTTTGTCACTGTTGAGCAGGTACTGAACCCGGCACTGCGTAACAAACCTGTAATAGTGGGAGGAAGGCCTGAAGGGCGTGGGGTCGTGGCCTCTGCTTCTTATGAGTGTAGAAAATTTGGGGTGCATGCTGCCATGCCGCTCTCAAAGGCCAAACGGCTTTGCCCGCAGGCCATTTTCCTGACAGGAAACTATAGAAAGTACACGGAATTCTCGTACAAATTCATGGCAATTCTCTCGGACTATTCGCCATGCATTGAGCCCGGCGGCCTTGATGAAGCCTATCTCGATGTTACGGGTTGTGAGAACTTCAGTTCATGGCGCACCCTGGCGTTAAAGATAAAGGAGCGAATTAACAGGGAGACCGGGCTTGTAGCCTCCGTAGGGATTGCGCCGTGCAAGGTGGTGGCCAAAATAGCTTCCGATCTGAGTAAACCGGACGGGCTGATAGAAGTATTGCCCGGCCACGAGAAGAAATTCCTGGCACCGCTTGCGGTGCGAAAACTGCCGGGGGTAGGTGAAAAGACGGGCAAAGCGCTGAAATCCGCAGGTATTGAGACGATCGGGCAACTGGCGGATATGCCCCTGGGATTGTTTAAAAGCCGTTATGGCGAGGGTATGCTGTGGCTTCGAGAGCATGCCGGGGGAATAGACAAAAGTCCGGTTGAGATGCGCGGCGAAGCAAAGTCCATCAGCCGGGAAACTACTTTCGAAAAAGACACAATGAATACCGGCTTATTAAAAGCGACTCTGCGGTATTTTGCTGAAAAGCTTGGCGCCGAACTGAGAGAATCCAGTAAGAAAGCCCGGACGTTGACACTGAAGTTGAGGTACGAAGATTTTGAAACGGTAAACCGCAGTTCAACTTCACGTGAAGCGATGAACCTGGATGACGCAATTTTCCAGTCGGGGATCAATCTCCTTGAAAAGACGCTGGGAAAAAAGTACAAGCCTGTTAGGCTCATCGGATTGGAGGTGTCGAATTTGGTTGCCGGTGAGACACAGTTAAGTTTGTTTCATACAGATGTCAAACGCCTCGAAAAAGTCGATCGCGCTATCGATTATATTCGCGATAAATATGGATTTGACGCAATCCAGACCGGTTATACAATGGAGCTCAAACATAAATATGACGAGAAAACCAGGGATGAATAATATTCTCTGGATAAAGTGATGTCATCCAGTTCAGTCACAGGTCTCTGTAGCTTTTGGCGCAATATGATCAGCCGAAGTTGACTTAAACGACTGGCGTATCTATATTAGAGGCAAGAGAGCTAATCGGATACAAAGGGCGAAAATGAATTTCAAAGATTGTTTTATAACGGCTGTCCGGGTTCTAATCGCAAATAAAATGCGCTCGGCTTTGACCATACTGGGCATAGTCATCGGTGTCAGTTCCGTGGTGTTCCTTATTTCTTTTGGACGGGGACATGAGGCTAACTTGATGGCCATCTTTAAAAGCCTGGGCGCCGATACTCTATATGTTACCAGTTCAACCCAGATGACCGACCAGATATCAGGGATAACCCGCAGGCTTACGATGGATGATGCCGACGCACTTGCCAATACCAGCAGGGCCCCATCTATAGCAATTGTTTCACCTTTATCTGAAAAAATGGCTACGGTTACCTATGCTAATGAAAAAGTCAGCACTGATATAATGGGAATCATACCCAACATCCATCAAATACTAGACTATCCCCTTGAGCAGGGCGTACATATAGCAGATGCTGATGTCAGTTCAGGGGCCAGCGTAGCAGTCCTCGGGGCAACCCCGGCAGCCAATCTCTTCAAAGGTGAATATGCTCTTGGCAAGACAATCCGGGTAGATGGCAGAATTTTCGAGATTATTGGAGTCATGCAGGGGAAAGGCGGATTCATGCCGGGGGCGGATGATTTTATCATGATTCCCATAACGACCCTGCAAGCCAAATTGATGGGTGATACTACTACGGAAGGACGTCCTGTACAGACCATAGCAATCCGTGCACTGTCTACCGAACGCATCAGCAGTGCCAAAGATGAGGCACTCTCGATATTAAGGCAGCGTCACCACATCAGAGAGGGAGAGCAGGATGATTTCACCGTTATGGACATGAGAGAAATGTTGGATGAGATGAAGAAGGCACTGGACGTGTTCCAGGTTTTCCTGGCCAGCGTAGGCGCAATATCACTGGTCGTCGGCGGTATTGGAATCATGAACATCATGCTGGTCTCAGTACAGGAGCGGACCCATGAAATTGGCATCAGGAAGGCAGTGGGAGCGAGGAGGCGTGATATAATCGAGCAGTTCCTGGTTGAGTCCGCTTTGCTGAGCTTAATCGGCGGCGTGATCGGTATATTGATCGCTTTCCTGGGGGCAGCTGCGGTAAACGGGGTGAATATCGGTGGATATCCCATGCAGGCGCCTTTCACACTTGATATCGTATTGATTGCAGTTGCAGTTTCTACTGCCATCGGGATATGCTCCGGTCTTTATCCCGCGTACCGCGCTGCCGGTATGGATCCCGTGGAATCGCTCAGGTATCAATAAATACATATTGAGTTATAGCGCATGCCCACGTAGTTCAACTGTTTAGTTGGAGGAAGATATAATGAAGATAACTGGTAATTCCGTGTTAATTACTGGTGGGGCTACCGGTATCGGCCTGGCACT
>JAPLHL010000116.1 GCA_026389655.1 Chloroflexota bacterium | reverse complement strand
CCCCAGGCGGCCATAAAAATGCCGAGCACCGATATTGAACTGATAGCAATTACATAGATAATGCCTACATTCAAATCTGCCAGGATGGCGCCCTCTCCCACCGGGATTACAGCAAAAATCATCAGTATCGGGACAACCACTACTATAGGCGCAATAAAATGAATCAGCTTATCGGCTTTCTCCGGCACGATGTCTTCTTTGAGCAAAATTTTGACCCCAGTGGCAACAGCCTGGAACAGGCCTTCAGGGCCGCAGCGGTTAGGGCCCAGGCGGATCTGGAACCGGCCGATCAGGCGCCGTTCCCACCAAACTAAGACGATAAATATGGTCAGCACTGCACCAATAACGAGTACTATCCACACTAAAGCGGGCGTCACATAGACCGCCCAATCGGGCCAGCCTGCGCTCTTCAGAAATAGTTGAAACTGATCAAGCAATGTCATCAGCGGTCTATCTCCCCGAGAACAACATCCATGCTGCCGAAAATAACAATCAAATCAGCAATTTTCCAGCCGATCATCATATCCTTGAACGCAGTGATGTTGATCAAAGTCGGCGGAAAGATATGCAGCCTGTAAGGCGCTATCGATCCATCACTGACAATATAGAAACCCAGGTTGCCTTTGGGGGCTTCGATATATCCGTATGTCTCACCGGCCGGCGCCCTGAAGAATTGCGGTACATCTGCGCAGACAGGTCCCTTGTCCGGCATCTGGGCCAGCGCCTGCTCGATAATGCGAAGGCTCTGCGTCATCTCCTGCATGCGCACCCAGTAGCGGTCGTAGCAGTCCCCGGTCTCGCCTGTGGGAACTTCAAAATCAAACCGGTCATATAGAGAATAGGGGTCCATTTTGCGGACATCCCATTTCACGCCGCTGGCGCGTAATACCGGGCCGCTGGCGCCGATATTGACAGCGGTTTCCTTCGGAAGTATGCCTACGCCCTTACTGCGGGCCAGGAATATCTCGTTCTGCTTGATGAGCTGGTTGTATTCACCGATATAGCGCGGCATTTCGGCCACAAATTTCTTGGCGGCCGGAATGAAATCGTCAGGTAAATCCTGGCTGACGCCGCCCACCCGCATGTAGTTGTACAGCAGGCGCTGTCCGCAGATCATATCGAAAAGGTCCAGCGTCTTCTCTCTTTCACGCCACATGTAAAGCACGGGAGTCAACAAGGCACCGCAGTCATTCAGGAAGAAACCGACAGCCATCATGTGGCTATTAATACGCATGAGCTCGGAAATAATTATCCTGATATATTCAGCGCGCTCGGGAACCTTGATGCCGGCAAGCTTCTCGACAGCTAAACAGTAGGCCACATTATTAGTCATAGAGGCCAGGTAATCGAGCCTGTCGGTCAAAGGTATTATCTGTGTATAAGTGCGGCTTTCGGCCAGCTTCTCTATCCCGCGGTGCAGGTACCCGACGATCGGCTCAACATCCGTCACGACTTCGCCATCCAGGGTCAACCTCATCCTGAATACGCCGTGGGTCGAAGGATGCTGCGGGCCAATATTCAGGTAAAACGGCTCGGTTTGAATAGACATTATAAGTAGTCCCTCCGCAGGGGATAACCATTGAACCCTTCCCAGAGAAGCAACCGTTTCAAGTAGGGATGGCCTTCAAATTTGATACCGAGCAGGTCGAATATTTCACGTTCCTGATAGTATGCCGCCCGCCAGATGGGGGTGACCGAAGCCACCACCGGGTCTTCACGTGTATAGAGGCGGGTCTTTAATATTATGCTCTGGTTATTTTTCATTGAGACCAGGCGGTAAACCAGTTCAAAATAGTCGAGGTAATCCACAGCGGTCACGACGGTAAGGTAATCAAACTCCATTCGCGGAGTATCCTTGAGGAAACCAGCCACCTGCGCCAGGGCCTTACTATCGATGATGAGCCATCCCTTATCGCTGGAGATGACAGAGCCGGGAATTGCTTCCGCTATCTTTTTCCCGAGTTCTTCAGTATTAACGGCAACTGTCATTAAATTCGATTACCTATCACTTACTTTAGACAAAGTAGGATTGTCTATAGTCCCTTTGACTATCTTGGCATGCAGCCTGGTGATCCCATAGATCATGGCTTCAGGCCTGGGCGGGCATCCCGGCACGTATACATCCACCGGCATGATGCGGTTGACGCCCGGTACGACACTGTAGGACTCACGGAAAGTGCCGCCACTGATGGCGCACGCTCCAACTGCAATGACCCATTTAGGTTGGGGCATCTGGTCGTAGATCATCCTGGCTGCCGTAGCCATTTTCCAGGTTATCGTGCCTGCAATTATCATCACGTCCGCCTGACGAGGCGACCAGCGGAGGATGTCCATGCCAAAACGGGGAAGGTCAAAACGGGGGCCGGAGGCTGCAATCATCTCGAACGCGCAGCATGCCGTCCCGAATATCATAGGAAAGATGGAGCGCTGCCTTGCCCAGGCTATGGCAGTATCCACTGTGGTCAGCAATATATTCCGGTGGATCTCTTCGTCCAGCCACTTATCGGGATCGGGATATGGGGTAGTGTAGTTTTCAATGAAGGAATTGATCAGCTTGCCTTCTCCAATGTCGGCTTCCTGAGGATTTGTGACCTGCGGCCTGACTATTTCCACTGCAGGGCCCCCTTGCGCCAGGCGTAAACATATCCAATCGCCAGGATAACCAGAAATATACCAACCGCAGCAAGACCATCAAATCCCAATTCTTTAATATTTACCGCCCACGGATAGAGGAAGATCGTGAGCATATCAAGCAATACGAATAAGACCGCAAAGAAGTAATACCGGAAATTGTACTGTACCCAACTGGTCCCAATGGTCTGCATACCGCATTCATAGGTAGTTTCTTTCGCAGGGTCCTTCTTACCCGGGATCAGCCCGATGGCCTTAAACAGCATCGGCAGCAATGGAATTAAAATGGTGAAGCCGATAGCAATTATGAGGAGAATCCCGATGTAGCCATACTGTTCAAGCACTTGTAATAATCTCCTATCGAAAGGCCGTTGGTTAGTATATTATAAGTTGCAAAAAGATGTCAAAACCGATTTTGGCTGGTTTGACTTGCGAACGATGCAAAGTATTATAATTAGTACCGATCTATTATTCCATTGAAAATTATTAGCTAACATCAGCCAAAATGCGTATTACAGGCGGCTCCGCCAGGGGGCAGATTTTAAAAACGCTGCCAGGCCTCCTGGTCCGTCCTACTACCGATAAAGCCCGGGAAGCAATATTTTCCATGCTCAGTTCACTTGCAAGCGATTGGAGTCGGGTCCTCGATCTATTTGCCGGGACGGGTGCACTGGGGATAGAAGCACTCAGCCGGGAAGCGGAATACGCCGATTTCGTCGATCAAAATGGTAAATGCTGCCAGATTATTAAACAGAATTTAACAAAAACGGGATTTGCGGACAAAGGTCGTGTATACTGTAGCCCGGTAATGAAAGCAATCAGCATGCTGGATAATTCTTACGGCATTATTTTCCTGGACCCTCCATATGCCGATACTACATTGGGAGCTGTCATAAAAAGTATTGACGTATCCAAGCTGATAAATGAGGAGTCCGTCATAGTGGCATCTCATTCTGCTCATTTCCCCCTGGATGACCGGCTGGGCAGCTTGCTTAAGATTAAAGAGAAACGCTATGGTGATACTGGCATCTCAATATTCCGGAAGGAGGTCACACCTTGACTACTGCTATTTATCCCGGCAGCTTTGACCCTATAACCAACGGTCATCTTGATATCGTTAAGAGGGCGTCATCAATATTCGAGAAGGTCGTAATAGGTATATATGATATTCCTCAAAAATCGCTGCTGTTCAGCGTCGATGAGAGGGTGGACCTGGCGCGTAAAGCTGTTGCAGGTTTCAGTAATGTCCAGGTGACTGCCTACTCAGGTATCACCGTAGAATTTGCGCGTAAAATCAAAGCCCAGGTGCTCGTACGCGGACTGAGAGCCAATTCCGATTTTGAGCGGGAGTTCGAGATGGCCCTTATGAACAAGAAACTCGCTCCCGACATCGAACTCGTGTGCTTTATGGCGAACCTGAGATATCAGTTCTTAAGCTCGAGCCTGCTAAAGGAGATCATTAAACTGGGCGGCAACCTGGATGACATGGTGCCCCCCGATGTGAGCGTAGCGTTAAAAAAGAAGCTATTACCCTGACGGGCCAATTTAAGGTAAAATTCCATTACCTTTTCGTCAATGGACGGCTAACTATAATTAAGCTTGGAGGTTTTTAAGTAAAATGGCTTATAAGATTACAGACGATTGTATTAGTTGCGGCGCATGTGAGGCAGAATGTAAAAACGAGGCTATCAAGGAAGGAGATACAATTTATACAATTGACCCGGCCAAATGTACGGAGTGCATCGGCTGGTTTGATAAGCCCAAGTGCGTGGAAGTCTGCCCGGTGGATTGCTGCGTTCCCGATGAAGCACATAAGGAAACTAAAGAACAGCTTCTAGAAAAGTGGAAGAAGCTCCATCCCGGCAAAACACCCAAAGCATAAAATAAACCCAACTGACTTTAATAATTAATGCTGACTATAGACCTTGATCTGCTAAAGATCAACGGGAGCGAATACATCCTGGACGCCGGCTGCGGCAACGGGCGCCATATCTGGCAAGCAACCAAGGCCAACACCGGGGCGTCGGTTGCATTCGATCTTGATATTCCCAGCCTGCTGAATGCCAAGAGCATGCTGTACCAGATGGACCTGAAGTCAGAATCTGTAGGAACCTGGCATCTGGTTTCCGGCAGCGTTACCAGCCTTCCTTTCGAAGACAGCCTTTTCGATAAAGTTATTTGCTCAGAGGTGCTGGAACATATACCCGACCTGAATAAGGCAGCCTCAGAGCTGGTACGTGTATTAAAACCCGGCGGGATACTGGCCGTAAGCGTACCGTCTTATTTCGCCGAGTCGGTCTGCTGGAAAATATCGGACGAGTACCACAATACGCCCGGCGGGCATATACGGGTTTTCAAACATAAAGAAATCCTGGATTTACTGGAGGGGTTTAACCTCGAGATATACGCAGTACGCTACAAGCACGCTTTTCATTCGATCTACTGGTGGTCAAAGGGCATATTCGGGCTAAAAAACGAGAAGGCTTTTATCCCGTCCCAATACTATAAGTTCCTGGTATGGGACATCTATAACGGCCATAAATACACCAAGTGGATAGAGGGCGGGCTAAACCACATTTTCCCCAAGAGCACAGCTATTTATTGCCGGAAGCCGGCGTAAGATAGGGGTTAACCGCTGTATTTGAAAGAACCGTTCTATACTCCTATAATCATTAATTAGGGTTAGTCATCATGCGGGCCAATACATTACGAAATTTCCAGGTAATCCGGAGCGGCATCGTTTTTGAATTGCAGGAGGAGCCTGAAGGGGGATATACGATTGCCGTGCCTTCGCTGCCGGGCTGCATTTCTTACGGTAAAACGTTTGAGGAAGCTATGGAAATGATCAAAGATGCCATGAAAGGGTGGCTGGAAGTTGCCAGAGAACAGGGTATTCCAATTCCTGACCAGTTCGAACAAATAGAATCATCCTCTATTTAGAAGACATTGCCTAAACAATTACCGGTCCTTAAAGCTAAACAGGTAATCGATGCACTATTGAGGTCCGGTTTTTCTATCAGCAGGCAAACCGGCAGTCACGTTATCCTTTATAAACAGGGTTTCAACCGTCCGATCACTGTGCCCATTCACAGAAGCGACCTTCCCCAGGGAACGCTAAGGGCCATCATACGGCAGTCCGGCTTAACTATCGGCGAGTTTATCAAACTGCTTTAAATCAGCTTATTAATGATCTCAGAGAATTAGTAGCACCTAAAGATCGTTGGGATAGGAAGTTACCTGGCTCAATCTATTGTAGAAGCCTCAGAAACAATCAGTTGTCCCGCTGACACCTTTCAACGCATTCGGGACCAGTTCACACGCCATCACGTTTTCATCCGGGATTTCGTGCGTGGGTTTAATGCCGAAGGTGACCGCGGATTTAAAACCAAATCTATGATAATAAGCGGGATCACCTACCAGAAGCACAGATGTGTATCCCATCTCTTTTGCCAATCTGAAGCTCTCTTTTATCAAACTGGAGCCTATACCTTTATTTCGATGCTCGAGAACAACTGAAAGTGGCGCCACATAAATCACTTCGAATTTATCCGCACCATTAACTATGTGAGCCTTCGACAGCATGATATGTCCTACCAGTTTGCCGTTCTCTTCAGCAATCAGAGTCAGTTCCGGGATGTAGCTGCCTCCACTGCGCAATTGATTGACGAAATCCTGCTCTTTGCCGTTAGATACTTTTGCTGTCTGGAAAGCTACTTTAACCAGATCATATATCTGAGGAAATTCTTCAGTCCTCTCCTGCCTGATAACCATGTTCACTCCTATTTGTATTTCATTATTACGGGCGCCTATTTCGCTCCAAGGCCCTTCGCCTTGTTATAAGCTGCTTCGACAGCCGAGATCAGCAGGGACCTAAGTCCGCCCATTTCCAGCTTATACAGGGCTTCGGCGGTGGTGCCTCCCGGTGAGGTAACCATATTTTTAAGCTCGGCGGGGTGCTTACCCATTTTTTTCATTGCTTCAGCCGAGCCGGTGATGGTCTCGATAACCAGTTTTTGTGCGACGTCCCTGGGCAGCCCGATGTGCACGCCGGCATCTATCAGCGATTCGATGACAAGGAATATGTAGGCCGGGCCGCTGCCGCTGATAGCGGTGGCCATATCCATATATTTCTCATCGGCAAAGTAATGTTCTTCCCCCAGTGAGGCCAGTACGGCCTTCGCCTTATCCAGGTTGGCTTTTGTCAGCTCTTTTGCCCCGATCCAGGCCGTCATGCCCCTGCCTACCTGGGCAGGCGTGTTGGGCATAGCCCTCACCACCTGCCGGTAATTCAATTTCGAGCAGATTGACTCCAGAGTTACCCCTGCCGCTATCGATATGATGAGTTGCGTCTTCAGCTTTCCGGCAAGCTGCCCGAGCACATGGGCCATTTCCTGCGGCTTGATCGCCAATATGACGGTCTCCGCTCCTTTCAATGCAGTGACGTTATCGGAGGTAACCTGAACGCCGTATCTTTTCTTCAACTGGTCACGGCGTGCGGCAGCCACATCACTGACGGTTATACTATTTTTGTCCGCCAGCTTTTTCCTTAATAGACTCTTGATAATAGCCTCACCCATGGTACCGCCGCCGATTATCGCTATTTTCATTATGTCAACTCCTTTCACCGAAGATAGCCCTGCCTATGCGCACCATAGTCGAACCTTCCTCAATCGCTATTTCATAATCATCAGTCATGCCCATAGAGAGCTCTTTGAATCCGTATTGTAGATTTAGGTCCCGCAACTTCGCAAAAACAGGCCGTGCTTCCTCTGACTTATCAGTGAGCGGGGCAATCGTCATTAATCCAATTACATTGATATTCGGCAATGCGCCGATATTCTTCACAGCATTGTCTAACTCGTCCTTAGAAAACCCGTACTTGGTCTTCTCTTCTGCAACATTGACCTGTATGAAACAGGATATTTTCCTGGCAGCATGCTGGTTGATTGCCTGTGCCAGTTTTAACGAATCTACGCTGTGAACCACGTCGCTGATTTCCAGGGCGTCTTTGACCTTGTTGCTCTGGAGATGACCAATAAAGTGCAGGCGTATCAACGAGCGGATATCGTAAAGCTCTTTTAACTTAATTCCGGCCTCCTGCATCCTACTTTCACCAAAATCATGGATCCCGCAATTATAAGCGAGGCGCACCGTCTTCGACGGGAAATTTTTCGTAACTGCGATGAGGCTAACCGAGCTTTCGTCCCTACGGCTTTTCGCACAGGCAGCAGCAATCCGCTTGCGCACCCACTCTACGTTGCCCGCTATAGCATCATCTGCATTAAAGTTCTCGAATTGTTTCACTTAAAAAAATTGTATCACTCGTAGATTTTTTCGTCCTCAGCACGCGCTTCCTGAGCGTCATCTTCCACATCCCGGGCTTTAGCAACAGGAGCAAGCGTCTCACGGTAGTACTCATGCTGTATTATCATGTTCATTATTTCGCTGGTACCCGTCCAGATGATGAGAAGCCTGGCATCCCTGAGCATCCTCTCAATCGGGTATACGTTGGTATAACCGATTCCGCCAACCACCTGCATAGCGTTATTAATCACTTCCCAAGCAGTCTCCGTACCAAATTTTTTAGCCTCCGATACCAGCCGCCTTGAATAGCCGGTGCTGCCCACTGCATCCACAGCGGTTGCCGCTCCGTGAACGAGTGAAAAGGCCGCATCCAGCTTGGTAATACTCTCCGCAACCTTAAAACTGACGCCTTCGAACTCACGTATTTTGCGGCCGAAGGCTTTCCTTTTATCTGTGTACCTGGTAGCAATCTCGAGCGCAGCCCTGGCGAGCCCCAAAGCCCCGGCAGCGGAAGTCATCCTTTCAGGAATCATCATTTGATTAAATACATCCCCGCCCCTATTCAAACCCAGGATGAGATTCTCCTTAGGAACCTTAGTATCCTTGAATACCAGCCTTCCGGCCCCTCCACCCCTGGTACCCAACAATCCATAAATGTATTTGGCCTCGACGCCCATGTCACGTTCAACTATAAAAGCGCTGATTGATTTGCCGGGTGTTCCTTCCGTCCTGGCATAGACTAAAAATATATCAGCTCCCTCAGCACCAACAACAAACCTCTTCTGTCCATTTAATATATAGTAATCACCTTTTTGGACCGCAGTAGTGGTAGCTCCAAAGAAGTCCGAACCTCCGCGCGGCTCGGTCAGGGCTTCGGCGCAGAAGATCTTGCCTTTTAACAGCGGCTCAAGGTATTTCTTCTTCTGCTGGTCTGTGCCGAAAACATCAAGCGCTTCCCCCACTATACTCACAAGTGAGAAAAGACAGCCCAAGGACATACCCAAAACGCCAATTTCCTCCAGGGCAATGATCTCGTCAACCCATTTGAAACCTCTTCCACCATACTGCCTGGAGAAACGTAATCCCAGCAAGTGATTTTTAGCCAGGCCTATGACGTAATTGCGCGGGTACCTGATCTTATCAGCATCCATGTCCAGTAAAAGCTGCCTGGGAACAGATTTCACATATTGCCGGACTTCATCCCTCAACGCCTTTTGCCCATCGGTCATCAGAGATTCCAACATGATGTCACCTCGCTAATTATTATTAACGATTATTAAGCCGGGGAATACTACTTCACGACAATATTCAGCAGCTTGCCGGGGACATAAATGGTCTTCAATATCTGTTTGCACTCGATATAACCTTTGATTTTTTCATCGGCGAAAGCGGACTTCTTCGCATCATCCTCGCTAATATCCACCGGGACAACCAGCTTTTCACGCACTTTACCATTTATCTGAATGACCAGTGTAACCTCTTCGTCACTGGCCAGTTCTTTATCCCATTTTGACCATAGCTGATTATGTATGCTGTACGGATGACCCAATTCAACCCATAACTCCTCAGCCATATGCGGCGCAGACGGGGCGATCATTATCAACAGGTTCTTTATAGCCTCGTCCCATATTATCTTGCTTACCGAACCTATTTCAACAATCTTACCTAACAGGTTGGTAAATTCCATTAAGGCAGCAAGCATAGTGTTAAAACGGAACTTCTCTATATCCTCCGTTGCTTTCTTGATTGTCTTGTGCATAACACGCCTGCACTCTTTTTCCGCTTCCGCATCCACTTTTTTTTCGGCGTAGTCGGCTGACGCAAGGTTCCATATACGGTTGAGCCAACGGAACATGCCTACTATTCCATTATCATTCCATTCACCACCCTGCTCCCATGGGCCCACAAACATGAGGTAAATCCTCACAGCGTCGGCGCCAAGGTCACGAACATAATCGTCCGGCGTTACGACGTTGCCCTTGGATTTACTCATCTTCTCACCCTGGCAGACAATAATGCCCTGGTTAAAAAGTCTGGTGAACGGTTCATCGAAGTTTACTACTCCGATATCCCTGATAGCTTTAACGAAGAAACGGGAATAAAGAAGATGCATAGTGGCATGTTCAGCACCACCGGTATACAGGTCAACCGGCATCCAATATTTTAATTTGTCTTTATCGAACGGGTACTTGTCGTATTTTGGACTGGTGTACCTGAGAAAATACCAGGACGAACACATAAACGTGTCCATGGTGTCGGTCTCACGTTTGGCAGGACCACCACACTTGGGACATTTAGTATTAACGAAGGATTCACAGTCTTTGAGAGGCGATTCACCAGTCGGCCTGAACTCTACATCCGGCGGCAGCAGCACCGGCAGGTCTTTTTCGGGTACAGGAACAATGCCGCATTTATCGCAGTATATCATCGGGATCGGGGCGCCCCAGTATCTCTGGCGCGATATCAGCCAGTCTCTCATGCGGTATGTGATGGTCTTGCCACCCCAGCCCTTGCCGGTTAAGTACTCGCAGACGGCCGACTTCATCTCTTCCATTGAAAGACCGTTGAACTGTGCCGAGTTCACCATATGCCCATCTTCTATATGCGCTGCCTGCAGGTCTTTGCCATCCCAGTTATCCGGAGCAACCACTATCCTGATGGGTATATTGTATTTCCTGGCCATATCGAAGTCGCGCTGGTCATGGGCAGGTACACCCATTACAGCGCCGGTCCCGTACTGTGGAAGCACATAATCGGCGATGAAAATGGGGACTTTCTCCCCGTTTACCTTATTGATGACATAGCTACCCAGGAAAACGCCCGTCTTCTCCGTATCGGCAGCCTTGCGTTCGAACTCGGTCTGTCTCTTGGCATTACGAACATATACTTCAACTTCTTTCTTATGTTCGGAAGTAGTCAACGCCGGCACCAACGGGTGCTCCGGGGCCATGACGAAAAAAGTCACACCGTAAAGCGTATCCGGCCTTGTCGTGAAAACCCTGATCTCTTTCTCCTCAATTCCAGGAACGTCGAGCCCGAATGAGATATCGGCGCCATAGCTTTTTCCGATCCAGTTGGTCTGCATGATCTTGATGCGCTCCGGCCAGTCGATTTCGTCAAATTGCAGGAGCTCGTCAGCATATTTTGTAATCTTGAAAAACCATTGCTCGAGCCTTTTTTTCTCAACTATGCTTTCGCAACGCCAGCAGGCGCCATCTGTTACCTGCTCATTAGCAAGCACAGTCTGGCATTTGGGACACCAGTTCACGGCTGCCTTGCCGCGATAAGCGAGTCCCGCTTCATACAGCTTCAAGAAAAACCACTCGGTCCACTTATAGTATTCCGGAAGGCAGGTTATGACTTCGCGGCTCCAGTCATAGATTGCGCCTATCGTGCGCAACTGGCGCCTCATATTTTCAATATTATTCATGGTCCATTCAGAAGGATTGACACCTGTCGCAATGGCCTTGTTTTCTGCGGGAAGTCCGAACGCATCGAACCCTACAGGGTGCAGAACGTTGTAACCCTGCATCCTTTTAAACCGGGCAAAGACATCTGAAGGCGCCATGGCATACCAGTGACCAATG
>JAPLHL010000146.1 GCA_026389655.1 Chloroflexota bacterium | reverse complement strand
AAGTATAGTATGCCGTTCCTGCGCTCCAGCCTGCGCTGCTCCCGGCTGCTACAGCCCATTTGTACTGGGTGCCGTTATTAGCCAGGCCGGTCAGGTTGTAAGATGTTACATTGCCCACCGATTGGTTGATGATATAAGAGTTGGTGGCAGTATTTATAACAGCCAGCCAGTAATTTGTAGCTGTGGCGCCTGCCGATGCATTCCACTGCAGAGTGGTAGAAGTACCGGTCAAGGTAGCGCCGTTGGCCGGGTAAGACAATATCGGGGTTGCAGGGATGGTAACGGCAGCCGTGCCGCTGGTAAAAGTATAGTATGCCGTGCCTGCGCTCCAGCCTGCGCTGTTCCCGGCTGCTACAGCCCATTTGTACTGGGTGCCGTTATTAGCCAGGCCGGTCAGGTTGTAAGATGTTACATTGCCCACCGATTGGTTGATGATATAAGAGCTGGTGGCAGTATTTATAACAGCCAGCCAGTAATTTGTAGCTGTGGCGCCTGTCGATGCATTCCACTGGAAGGTGATGGAGGTGCCGCTGACCGTGGCCCCGGCGGTAGGATACATAAGAGTGGGGGCGACCGGTGCAACAGTAAAAGTAGGCTCGACCGTATACCAGTTCGTGGCATAACCAATATTGATAATGGAACAGTCATAATCATAATTCATGGGAATTTCGAAAAGCCCATTTGGCCGGTTGGCAGTTGTTCCCCAGCTATTCAAGATGAGCCAGTAAGGCGTGGCGGCAGTATCATTATATCCGACGCAGAGAATAGCATGGCTTCCTCCCTCGCCCGGCGCACTGTTCCAGGTTGCATTGCAGGAATATCCACCGGTCCAAACAACCGATTCACCCTGGGTGTTCCAGAAATTGTAGAACGCATTCCAATAGTTATGGTCAGCCTGCTTCATGCTAAGATAAACAGCTTTATTCTGGTTGAGGACGTTTTTAATATTGGCAATAGCCGTCGCCTGCCCAACCCCGTGCGTGTTTATCTGGTAAGCGGCGCAGCTGCTCATAGGATAATTTGGGGTGGTGGCAATGGAGGTAGCAGGCATAGCAGTACTTGATCCGCAAATCCGGCTGGCATCGGCGAAACCGGCGTTGAGATTGGACCAGGGTATAGCCTTTTGAAGCGTGCTGTTGTAATAGCCGGCAAATGTGGCAGCGCTCCCACCGCAGCAGGAGAAGCTATTGCCTGTGCCACTGTTATAATTGGAGTTAAAATACTGCTCTGAGAGCCTGTCCTTGATACCGCGTTGGACATTCAATGCCACCTCCAGGCACCCTGTTGATGCCCAGACCCAGCAGTCGCCGCAATTCCCCTGATATCGCTCGGTCGGAGTATATTGTATATAGGAGAGCAGAGACAACGATGTTCCATCACTATTCGCCTGCAAATCCCGCTGGATCTTGGAATCGATATAAGCTCGGGGTAATCTTGCACCCTCGGCATTTTCCTGGCGTGCCTGCTCAGCGGTCATATACATTATAGATTGGGCCTTAGGAGGATCGGCCTGAAGCAGCGCCGGCGCTTCAGGGGGCCGGTTCTTTTCCGAGGCATAAACCGGTTGCCCGGCAGGCATAATGGCCAGCATCCCCGCTACAAACATCAGAAATAAGAACAAACAATTCCGGATGCCGGCTACATACCCATTTTTCATATTATTCCTCCCGACAGTTTAATAAATGTCTCTTACCGTCTCTAAATTACATAGCTGCAGATCTGTTATAGTATATACAGACTTCTAATCTGTTTTTAAATAGCTTTCCTCGTTTAGCTGCCTGTTCTTGCTGGTTCCCACCCACACGATTTTGCCTTTACCATATTCCGCCCTGATACCATAAGCATAGTCTGGCACAATAGCGTGTCCTACTCTGACAGTCCACCCATCCCCTTTATAGGTAGCCCCCGTGTAACCGTCAATATCATTTCCTGAGCTGCCGGTTATGGTAAAGGATATATTATCACTGATAAATGCCGCCGCATCCGTGTGCGTAGCTTTGATGTAAGCCAGGGAACTTTTTAGAATCTCCATCACAGACTGATCACTTTCTGAAGAAACGGGGATATTGTTGCAGGATATACCACCACAGCATATAGCTAAAATGCCAATTGAGATGGATGATATTAGACACACAAATGAAATATTGCTTGCCGATAGCCCTGAAATAGTTTTCCGCACGACTACTCATACCTCCACGATCTTTCGCACAATTTTTACTTATCTAATAATCTGTTACGATCCAACCGCAAAAATAATAACATATAAACTTTATGACTTCAATAATTTGTTTGACTTCGGCCTTTCCTGTTGACTATATTGCGTTTGGTGCGGATTGAAGGAGGGTTGCGCATAGGTTGCTGAAAGTTAGGTTGCTGCGGTTGTTGAGGTTGCTGCCAGTACATTTGATAGCCACACGCATGGCATTGCGATTGGCCATAATTGACGTACTGTCCACACTGGGGACAGTTATACCACTGCTCAAGTTCTTCGCATTATGAAGTCTGAGGACAATATCGCTATCATAGAGTTTGAAGAGTTCGTCGTTTGTCATTTGCCTTAACATTATACGACGTTTGCCTTCCGCTCCCAATAGAGTTTCTATGAGGTCGCGAAGCGGCAGAGATTCAAGGATTCTCTGATAAGAC
>JAPLHL010000210.1 GCA_026389655.1 Chloroflexota bacterium | reverse complement strand
TTGGCATGGTTGAAATGTGTGTTCAGCCAAATAGGGCCGTACTTGGAAAGCATTTCACATAGCTCGTTGTCTATACGCTGTGGCAGCACTACGGGTACGCGACTGCCTATGCGGATGATCTCCACATGCTCTATCTCACGGATTTTCTTTATTATGCTTTCCAGGTGCTTGGTGGAAAGTGTAAAAGGGTCTCCGCCCGATATGATTACGTCCCTGATACCGGGATTGCTGCGGATGTAATCCATCATCCGGTCGATCTCTGAGGGAGGACGCACCCATCGCCCGTGCCTCCACTCGCGTTTGCGCGTACAGTGGCGGCAGAACATCGGGCAGATGTCGGTTACGACCATTAATATGCGGTCAGGGTAGCGGTGCACCAGGCCAGGTACTACTGAATCCCTCTCCTCTTCGAGCGGATCTTCGGATAAGATACCTGCCAGGGCAATTTCCTCGAAAGCGGGCATGGCCTGTTTTCTTACAGGATCATTGGGATCGTCCTGGTCAATCAGGCAAAAATAATATGGGGTGATGGAAATAGGGTATTTTTCCGTGACCAGTGTCATGTTGATCTGGTCACGTATGGAAAGGGGAATGATTTTACAAAGCGATTCTACACTGGTAATGCGGTTGCGGAACTGCCATTTCCAATCGTTCCAATTTTCGTCGGGCACGCCGCTGAAGAACTTCTCTCTGTTCCTCAGCAAACGCAAGCTTGGGGGTTCTTCTACTTCGTTTTTTAGACGACCTGGGGGTTCCTCTTCTGCTGAGAGTTCGAATAGGTCTTTTTGTTTGGTTGTCGTTGCTTGCGCCACCTTGGGCTGTGCCTCCTTTAAATAACTAAATTTTTTCCTATTTGCCGCAATCGTATTTTTTATTCTTTGTTTTTTTATAACATTAATAAAATAGCATGTCAAGTATTTTTGGTAAAATTTTTCAAATTTTTTTCCAATTGAAGCTACGATGGATTTTCGGGCGCGATTTTTAGGCCGTTTTTTCAACAATTACGTATGCGAATAGAGCGTTGAAAACCGCCCGGAGGGAAAGGTTTTATTTATGCTTTAGCCGCCCTTTGCCAATGCATCGTAAAACGCTCGCCAGAAGGGGTCGACTACGGGGTGGAAATCTTCGACTACGATGTTTTCCATCTCTACGGTGACACCCAGTCCGGCCGCCTGTGCAATCTCAAAGAGGCCACCCCAGATACCGCACTCCGTGGCATCATGCATTGCGGTCACACCGTTCTCCCTGACGCCGACCGCAACTGCTGTCATTGCATCCTCAACCGTCGACATCTTGAAGAAAATATCCTGGGCCTTGCGGCTGAAATCGGCGCCGAACTCTTTTTCCAGCAGTTTGGGAAACATGGTGGCGAAAATGCCCGAGGCTTCTATGGCTGGCCCCTTGGTGATGATAATCTTGTCCCCGGCCCGGGCCAATTTGGGCGTCACATACTGGTCCATTTCCCCCACTCCAATGATGGTGGCGCCTCCTACCATGGGATAGTGGCAGTTCTCATATCTGCCGGTATGGCCTGTGATAACCGTGATTCCCAGCTTCTGGCATTCGCTGTGCATCTTTTGCCAGACTAAATCAAGCTGTGCGCTAGTCATTTCCATGGGCAGGTTCAAATCTATGGACAAATATCTTGGCTTCAAGCCGCTGGTTGCAGAGTCAGAAGCGATAATATGTATGGCGAACCATGCAGCGGGTTCCCAACCGTACTCGGGTACAATAAATACAGGGTCCGTAGTGAATGAGACCGCTTTTCCCCCGATTTCGGCTATCCCCACATCCACTCCGTTCTGGGGCCCCACCAGCACGCTTTTGTCCTTTGCACCCAGGAAGGGCAAAATCATCTTTTCAAACACATCCGGTGATATTTTTCCTATTTCGGGCATTTCGGTCATACTGATAACCTCCATCAATGAGTAATTAATTAAAAAAATAACCAGAAGCTGGAAATTAACTTCTGGTTTAGTAGCACTTCCCTACGCTCGTATTATCGAGATCAGGTTTTAAGGGTCGTCCCGATGTTAATCGGGGCTCTCAGCCTTCCAGCTCCCCTAGTAAATATTCAATTGCTGTTTAATTTATCAATAAACGTTCCCCAAAGTCAAATACGGTTTATCAGAATTCAGCTGCGCTGTCAGTGCTGCTGCTCAGTTTGATCTCGGCTATAGTCGCCTGCCAGGCGGAGGAAATTTCATCAGCGGGTATACCCAGGGAATCTGACATTTTATCGAATATTACTGAGAGATAACCGGACATATCTTCTGCGGGGAATTGAGGTGTTTTAGCCCGGCCGTCCTGCGAAATCCCGGATGGCGGAGAAGGTGGGATAGTATCGGATTGTGCATCCTCGTAGGCCTGTATGAACTCGTCTGTTGAAATACCTAGCTTGTCTGCTGTTTTCGCCAGCATGGCTGTTATGGAATCATCAGTGTACGGCAAAATGGACTGCCCATCGGTCCGACGGCCAGAAAAATTGCTGCTCATCGGATGTTGAGCTGATCCAGGTCGCGGATGCCCGGTGAGCATTTATGTAGCCCAGCGAAACGAGGGCAGTCATAGCTACTATGAACGCCAGGTAGATAAACATATATTTTAATATTTGTTTTAACATCATAGTTGTCACCTGCTTATCTTATTGCGAAAAATATTACAGTACTATTATTAGTATCTTATTAACGGGGTGATTAGTTTGTCGTTTGTCAATCAGGAACGACTATGAAAAGACACCGCCCGGTGATTAATCACCGGGCAGTATGTACTTCATGGTTGCTGGATCGGGCTTCTATTGTTGAGGAGTATTGCTGGTCCTGCTTGGTCTTAGCTCAGTCATGGCTGCCTGCCAGGCGGTAGTGATTTTGTCTGCCGGGATATTCAATGCCGCAGACATCTTGTCTATTATGGCTGACATGTAGCCGGTCCTGTTATCTGAGCCTGAAGGTCTGCTGTGTCCCTGCCCCGTGGGTGGATTCTGGGTTTGCCCATCCTGTGTGGTCGTTGCGGGTGGCGCGGGCGGAACAACAGTGGATTGCGCCTGTTGATAAGCCTGGGTAACCGAGTCCGCTGAAACACCCAGTTTATCGGCCACTTTGGCGAGCACGTTTTTCATAAAATTGGGGTCACGCTGGCCCCCGGACTGTCCGTTGCCCGATTGCTGAGAAGCCTGTTGCACTGATTGGTTGGTTGAAGATGTCGATGCGTTGCTGCCGTTGCTGCAGCCCTGCGAAACGGCGACAGTTACCAAAGCGACAAAGGCCAGCAAAAGGAACATGTATTTCAGTATTTTTTTCGTCATAATGTTTTTACCTCGCTTGCCTATGTTTACTAGGTAAATTCTACAGGGCAATTGTTAATATCTTATTAATATTCCTAAACTCTGGAGTAGATGAATTTGTCCTCCCCTGTGCAGTATTGCCTGTTTATTAGCCGTGCTCGCTAAGGCGCCGGACTTCTAATATTTCATTCTTGCACCAATTTGCACTTATAATAGTATGGCTGTTCCGGTCCAATGTAATTAAGAGCTCCATACAGTATTGTCAGGAGCTTATGGTCAAGGCGATAGGAAAATTAAGATGAAATTCAGATTGATTATTTTTGCCATTGCCCTGATGGCATTTACCGGCCTTTTCACGGCATGCGTTTCCCGTCCCGGCGGCGTTGCAATAGAAACTCCCCGGGGAAATGCGTCTCCGGTTACCGCCAACTCGACGGTTGCCGCTGATATAAAGGACTTACCGATTTCAAATGTGGAAACCCCGAACCTTCAGTCCGGCGCCGATAATGTCAGCCTGTTGTTGCGGGCGGAGGACTACGATAAGGCAATTGAAGACAGACGGGCTGCACTGGCAGCCTCACCTGCGGACGACACGCTCAAGCAAAAATTGGCAGATGCCTATATTACCCGCGCCTGGTTTTATAAATCCAAGCGTCTCACTACCTATACGCTTGCGGATTTGTTCAAGGCCGTTGAGACTGCCCCGAATTACTACCGGGCCCACTACGAAATCGGGCGTTTCCATAATAACCAGTGGCAATTCAGCCTAGGGCTTCTTGATTTGAACAAGGCGCTGTCGCTCAAGCCGGACTTCGCCCCGGCCTATACAGAGCGGGCATACTCGTATTACAAGAACCAGAAATATGAGCAGGCGCTGGCCGACGTCAACAAATCGATAGAATTGGCCCCATCGGATCCCCGCCCCTACTGCACCAGGAGCCTGATTTACATTGCTACCGGCAAACCGGACCTGGCCATAGAGGATGCTAACAAGGCTATCCAGATAGCACCTTCGGATGCCCCGTCCTTCTATAACCGGGGCCTTGTTTATGCTGCCACTGGAAAGCCCGACCTGGCAATTGCCGACTTCAGGGCCACGCTAAGCCTTTCAGATGATGATCTGCTGACGGCCAGGGCGGGCGTGATCGGTTAGCCGCCGCCCTTGGGCGGCGTGCTTCTGTTCGAGGACGCCACAGTCATGGTCGAACCCATTAAGCGTGCGGGCCAGCGTCCGCCGGAGG
>JAPLHL010000534.1 GCA_026389655.1 Chloroflexota bacterium | reverse complement strand
ATTACGGTCCAACCCGGGTTCCCGGTAAGGGCTGACTCCTACGGTGTTCAGGCGCTCAGCCCGGTCGACAACAATGTGGGCCAGGCGGATGCCGCTGAGGCAACCTCAAATACAAATGTAGTGAAGCAAAATGAGCCAGCGGATACGCCGACCTGGGCAATAGCGGTCATCATATTTGGCTCTCTGTTGATCGGCATGGTCCTGGTATTTGCCATCAGGGAAGGGAAAAAGATATAGCGCGCTTGCTATTATAAGCGTTGTTACAGATTGACGGTGCCGTAAAGGTACAGATATCCTGATTACATTAAATGACGAGGAGGTACGGTAAATGGCTAAATCATCGACTGGTCTTGAGGAGAACATAGCAGGGTTACTCTGCTATATACTGACCTGGCTTAGCGGATTAGTGTTTTTCCTGATAGAGAAGGACAGCAAGTTCGTAAAATTTCACGCCATGCAGTCTATCATCACATTCGTAGCGTTAATAATAATTATATGGATAGCAAATGCAATCCCGTTAATTGGCGGGGTAATAGCAGGCTTAGTTGGTCTACTTATGCTGGTGCTCTGGATAATCCTGATGATAAAAGCTTACCAGGGAGAGAAATTCAAGCTGCCGGTGATCGGTGACCTTGCTGAGAAATGGTCGGCCTGATCAGAAAGGTAATTCAACGCGGTAGAAAGCTTCAGCCAGCTCATAGCCTTTTTCTTTAGCGCGTGTAGCATGCATGCTCTTAAAGCCGTCCTCCCAGCCGGCGGGAAAATGGCCGACCTGGCTTTTATGGCAGCGCAGCGCCGCTATCTTTAGCTCCCAGGTATGTGAAACGTCGGAAAAGAAGTTTGGCTGCTCCGCACCCCAGAATAGCAGCTCTTTTACCTTGTGAGTCTCAAAGCCGTCCTCTGTGAGGTCGGGGTATGCCAGCCGGTCGCGTGCAAGGGGGTAAACTGCATCCAGCACCACCTGGCCGGCAATGCGGTGGTCACGGTGCCAGACATATTTGCAATAGGGGTCGGGAGCGGCAACCGTATGCGGTTTATAGGTCCTGATAACCTTAACTATCTCCTTCCGGAAGTCCGGTGTGTCTTCCAGCGATTGATCATCGTGTTCCAGGAAAACAACCTCGCTGACACCGAGGGTGAGCGCCGCCTCCTTTTGTTCAGATATGCGGATCTCGGCCAGGCGTGCGGAGGTGATCTCGGGGTCGTCTGAACCCTTATCGCCGTTGGTACAGATAATATAGATGACTTTGCGGCCTTCCTGCGTCCACCTGGCAACCGTGCCGCCGATTCCGAACTCGGGATCATCAGGGTGTGGGGCTATGATCATTGCGTCGTATTCTTGCATTACACCAGTCCATGTTGGTTATTTTAAGTTCTCAGCGGTGAAGGGCCGCCTCTTTATGACAACGTTTAAGTGCTGTGGCCTCGTGAAATTCCCTTAACAGTCTGTCCGTTATCGACTTCCAGCTATAATTCATGACCATGTTGCCGGCGCAGTCGAGCGTATTCTGTCCAATAGAATCAAGCATGGCGCCCATATAGCTGGCGAGGCTGGTCGGCGAATTGTC
>JAPLHL010000274.1 GCA_026389655.1 Chloroflexota bacterium | reverse complement strand
TATTGCGAAAGTTCTTGGAGGAGAATGGCCCTGATGAAGAAGAGTATAAAAGACGTTGAAGTAACCGGGAAAAAGGTGCTTGTAAGGGTCGATTTTAACGTGCCTCTCGACCCTAAAACAAATGACATCATGGATGATAGCCGCATTATTGCCGCCTTGCCCACGATCTGGTACCTCATTGAGCATAAAGCACGAATTATACTTTGTTCACATCTTGGCAGGCCGGATGGCAAGGTGGTTGAGTCTCTTCGCATGACACAGATTGCAGAGAGGCTGTCCCAATTGACTAATCTGCCAATTTACACAGTATCTGATTGCGTGGGTGCCAGGGCAAGGAATGCCGTTGATAAGCTGAGAAATGGAGATATACTACTGCTTGAAAATTTACGTTTTCATTCGGAAGAGGAAGCAAATGATCCCAATTTCTCCAGGCAACTGGCTGAACTGGCTGATATCTATGTAGATGACGCGTTTGGCACGGCTCACCGCGCTCACGCTTCAACTTATGGCGTGGCTAAATTCTTGCCTGCCTATGCAGGTCTTCTGCTGGAGAAAGAGATTAGAGTTCTGGGAAATCTGCTTACAAATGCGCAGCACCCGTTTGCTGCACTTCTGGGCGGAGCTAAGGTCAGCGACAAAATCAAACTGATTAATAATATGCTTGATAAGGTGGAAATGCTGGTGATCGGAGGCGGGATGGCAGCCACCTTCCTCAAGGCGCAGGGCTATGGCGTGGGGCTTTCCGGTGTTGAAGCAGATAAGATAGAACTGGCCAATGCCCTGATTACAACCGCGAAAAAAAACAATGTATCAATATATTTGCCTTTGGATGTCATTGTAGCTGATGCCATTGACGATAGTTCAAAATATGCCATAGCCCCTATTTCTATGATACCGGGCAATAAATTAATTGTAGATATAGGCCCGCAAACCATTGAGCTATTTACAGAGAATTTAAAAAAATGCCGTACCGTATTCTGGAACGGTCCTATGGGAGTTTACGAGATACCGCAATTTTCGCGGGGTACCAAAGCAATGGCCGAATTGCTGGCCAACCTGTCTGCAACCACCGTTGTGGGAGGTGGATCAACGGCAGAAATTGTTACTGAGATGCACCTGGGATTCAAGATGACGCATGTATCCACGGGAGGTGGAGCAAGCATGAGCTTCCTGGAGGGGAAAACCTTACCTGGGGTTGAAGTATTGATGGATGAGTAAGCAGCTCGTAGTTATACTGAATATTAGCGTGAGTAAATTACTAAATAACATATTGGAGAGTTGAATGCGCCGACCTTTTATAGCTGGCAACTGGAAAATGAATACGAATGTAACCGAGGCAATAGAACTTATCAAAGACATGAAAGAAGGCCTGAATTTACTATCCACAGTGGACCGGGTTCTTTGCCCCCCTTTCGTATCATTGTATTGTGCAGGTGAGCTGGTCAGAGGTACTGATATAGAATTAGGCGCACAGAATATGTATTTCAAAGAGAAAGGCGCATATACGGGAGAGATATCTCCCATAATGTTAAAAGGTTTATGTAAGTATGTAATCCTGGGGCATTCTGAAAGGCGTCAAAGATTTTTAGAAACAGATGTGATGATTAATGAAAAAATGAAAGCTGCTTTAGCTGCGGGACTATTGCCGATACTCTGTATGGGTGAGTCACTGGAAGAAAATGAAGCTGGGAAAACGAATGAAAAACTGTCTCATCAGGTACAAGGTGGACTGAAAGATATAGCAGCAAATAAGGCAATCGTCATTGCTTATGAACCGATATGGGCAATAGGGACAGGTAAAGCGGCAACAGGGACGCAGGCAGCAGCTACGATTAAATACATTCGTGAGACAGTCGGTAAAATGTGGGGGAGCGAAGTTGCCGATTCGGTAAGGATTCTCTATGGTGGTAGTGTGACGGCGGCTAATATAGCCGAATTCATTAAAGAATTGCAGATAGATGGTGCTTTGGTAGGAGGGGCCAGCCTGAAGGCCCGGGAATTCATTGATATAGTTAAACAAAGCGCTGCTATTAAACAGGGGAAATGAGATGTATTATCGCGGTTGTAGGCCCAACCGCGGTTGGTAAAAGTGCCGTAGCAGTCCGGATTGCTCACCGTTATAACGGTGAGATCATAAATGCTGATAGCCGGCAGATATACAAATTTATGGATATCGGCACGGCTAAGCCGGACAAGATCGAGAGATCAGGCATTCCCCATCATCTGCTTGACATAATAAATCCTGACGAATCATACAGTGTCGCACTCTATCAACGGTCAGCTAACAATATAATAAAGACTATCCAAAAAGGGGATGCGTTCCCAATTCTGGCAGGCGGAAGCGGCCAATATGTATGGTCGGTAATTGAAGGTTGGCAAATCCCTGAAGTTGAACCTGATCCCAGCTTTCGGGCTGAGATGGAAAAGCTGGCCGGGGAAGCAGGTGCGGATGC
>JAPLHL010000145.1 GCA_026389655.1 Chloroflexota bacterium | reverse complement strand
CTGCCACCAACTCTTATATCATCAACCAATCGGTGGGCAATGTAACATCTTACAACCTGACCGGCCTGGCTAATAACGGCACCCAGTACAAATGGGCTGTAGCAGCCGGGAACAGCGCAGGCTGGAGCGCAGGAACGGCATACTATACTTTTACCAGCGGCCCCTGACGATCCCCATTGAACCCGCCACCAGGTCCAAGTATAGAACTTATCCGTGCTACCGAAAGGTTGTTGGCTGCTTTGAACGTTATGAGAGGGATTTGTGGAGACATCGGCAACAATGATGCCTGTTTGACCGTCGGGCACCGGGCTCGAATCCAACGTTGCGGGGGGCTACGATAAGCAAAAGCCCTTCGTGTTTCTGATGGAGCCCGAGCCTACTTGATCTCCACTATCAGGTCATAGTGTGCGTTCCTGTTTGACCTCTTAGGACGCCCGACGGACGGTCTTTGGACAACATCTCTCATCTCATGCCGTACCTATGACTTTGAGAAGTGGCACACAACTAAAGAGCCTGCCTAAACACTATGGCTCCCTAGTGTTTCCCGAAAGTATAAAATCTAGGTACTGAATTTTCTGAACGGCCCCTTATTGTGTCGGAAATAGAAATTCTACAATGCTGAATTTTCTAAATTTCTTCTTAATTGATGCCGTTTAGAAAATCTTCTACTAAATTATCTGTACTCTCGGGAAAATGGCAAGTATAATGAGAAAAAAAGGCTAAGAAAGGGGATAAAGGATGGATATTTATACTAGCGATCTTAATAATCTGGAAAGTGGCTTACCTTTCGCAGAACCGTGTACCTATCATCGTAGAGGTCACAAGTTCGAGTCTTGTACTGCCCACCATTAGCCACTTTATTGAGCAATCAGTCGTCTCATCCTTTGTCCCCGATATTTATTACTGGATCTATGTATTATTACCTGTATTGCCGGATGAAATAATACTAAAGTAATATTAAAGGCCCACCTGACAGGTGGGCCTTTAAGCTATTCGCAGTTTGGCAACCGGTTTTATTCCCAGTCACTCCTCTTCTTTTTTGGCTTGCGGCGCAGGACCCGGTTCAGCACGGCAACCACTATTATAAGGGCGATAACACCGACGACGATCCAAATTATAGTACTCATAGTGATAAAGCCTACTTTTATAGAGGCAGTCTGGCTCCAGGCGCCAATGTTGCCTGCGCCATCTACGGCCCTGATATGCCAGTAGTACTCGCCGTTAGGCAGTGCTTCGGCTTCGGGAAGTGTATATTTAACATCGTTCAGCTTGGTACGTGACACGAGAGTTGTAGAAAAATTCGACTGGTCGCTGACTTCCAGGTCATACGTTACACCACTTGGATCAGATACAGCGCTCCATTTAAAGGGTACTTTGGTATCTCCCACAAAACCCACCGTGGCCCCATCCTTGGGTGATGAAATCTGCGGGACATCGGGAGCGGTGGTTTCCATATTAAATATGGCTGAGGCAGTAATGCCTTTAGAATCAATTGCTGTAAGGGTTATTGAGCCGCTCTTACCTCCCGGCGCCTTGAAGACTGTCTGGAACATGCCGGAATCGTTGATCGTACCGCTGGCTATTGCGCTACCGTTCCATGTGAGTGAGAAATCTTTGCTTGCGGTAAAACCTGATCCGGTCACTCTCAACTCATCCGCGACGTTGCCGTTCTTAGGTAATACAGACAAAATCGATTGAATGGTGAAAGTTACCGGGGTAACGTCTGTGGCCAACGTTATTCTTCCGCTGGCTCCGATCGAATGGACACCTCCACTGGCGCCCGGTATTTTAGTGGTTACGGTCCAGTAGCCATTATCGTCGGCTGTTATATTGCTTGCTAATGCCTTGCCGTCAAAGCTCACTTCTATCAGACTTTCATTGTTGGAAAAACCGTTGCCGCTTACCTTAATCTCATCTTCCACTGAGCCTGTGATCTGTGATAAGGCTATTGCCGGTGCAACGGTAAAAGTCTTATCGGAAATATCAGAAGAAGTTGTAACGCTACCTGCGATGCTGATTAGATGGCTTCCCCTGGTTGAACTGGGTACTGTAAATGAAGTGTTCCAGGAGCCCGTCGTCTCTGCCGTAATACCTGTCCTGACTTCTTTATCAGAATATAGCACTTTTATACTACTCT
>JAPLHL010000428.1 GCA_026389655.1 Chloroflexota bacterium | reverse complement strand
CTATCTTAAATTCCCCTGTCTCACAGCCCCGGGCTAATAATCTTTCGAATTCCGCAACCAGGCTCCGTTCGCGCTCCTGGATAATTTCGCGTGCGCTGGCATGAAGGCACTTTGTTTCCTGATAAAAAAAGAGGGTAAGGTCCTGAGATGCATCCGAAGCCCTGAAATAATGATCAAGTACCTTCACAAGAGCCTCCCTCGGTTGCAAAGCACGTGAGCTGTCGATAAGCTCTTTAACAAAATTGGTGTATAAACTGAGGTCATAATCAAGCATGATTTGAAGGATATCTTCCTTACCACCCACGTAGTAATAAAGCGCACCCATAGACATTCCGCAAGTCTCAGCAATTTCCCGAATGCTTGTGCGTTCATATCCTTTCTTCACAAAGAGAGGCGCCACTGATTGCGCAATGTGGTCCCTTCGTTGCGCAATCAGCTTATTATTCCTGCTGTACGTTCTGATTGCCGTTTTTTTCATTGCGGGGAAAAATCGAGCGAGCGCTCTCTTTTTGTGCTACAATAATTTATCAACTACTCAATTAATTGTCAAATCAATCAAAGATGCATGTAAATTGAAATTCCGACAGGAGGTTTTTGGATGTACGCATGAAAATATAATCGGATTTTTACTCGGAAGAATGTACCATAACTGGAAGGACCGCAAATCTTCGGGCATCATAAAATAATTAAACAGGGAGGTTGACCGTGGATACAAAAAAATTCAAGGTATTGGGTGAGTATTTTACCGAAAATCGAAAAAACAAATCCGACAAGGAAGCACTGGTAGTCAAGGACCAAAGGTTCACATGGAAGCAATATGATGATGAAACAGACCGCATAGCTGCAGGCCTTTTGAAACTGGGGGTCAAGAGAGGTGACAGGGTCGGCATATATATCCCCAACTGGCCTGAACATATATTTACCTACATGGCATGCGCAAAGATAGGGGCCATAGCCGTTCCAATAAGCTGGAGATTCACTCCGCAGGAAGTCAAATTCGTCATTAATAACGCTGAAGTATCCGTGCTTATCATGGCCTCAGGTTTCATGGGAATGAATTTTATCAAAACGCTTGATAGCGTAAAAAGCGAATTACCCACGCTTAAAAGCACGGTAATCCTGGAAAAAGAAAATGCACTGCCGTGGATGATTCCGTTTGATCAATTTGTAACAAGCCCTGGCCCGGAGCTGGCAAAGGCCAAGGCCGCCGTAACATCCGAGGATCCTGTTATCTTCATTTATACATCCGGAACGACCGGGATCCCAAAGGCGGCAGTAATCACTCACAAGAACATCATTGCATATTGTACATCCCAGGTAGAAGCATCCAATTTCCAGGGGGAACATAACCTCCTGTTAAACATCCCCCTTAACCACATCGGCGGCGCAGTCATGGGCGTTGGCGCCTGCCTGACTGCCGGCAACAAGATGGTGATGATGGACATGTTCGACCCCGAAAAAACGCTGAAGATAATTCAGGATGAAAAGATAACGGTCATTGGCCAGGTGCCTGCACAATATGCCATGGAGCTGCTGAACCCGAACGTCGAAAAATACGACCTGAGTTCCATCAAGATAGCGATCGTGTCCAGCCAGCCATGTCCTTCCGAGTTGATTATGGCTATTAAAAAACGCATGGGTGTAATGCCGCAGAACGCTTATGGCTTGACAGAGGTCAGCGGCGCCATCACTTTTACCCAACTGGAGCATGGGGAAGAGAAATTAAAACACACGGTGGGCGTAGCGATACCGGGTGTGGACCTGGCCATTATGGACATAGAGGGAAACAAAGTACCCGTCGGCGAGACCGGTGAGATAGTAATAAAAGGCGATATGGTGATGAAAGGCTACTGGAAACGGGCGGATGAGGACAAACGTACAATTGATAAAAACGGTTATCTGCATACCGGTGATATGGGGAAACTGGATAAGGACGGCTATCTTTCAATCGTCGGCCGCAAGAAAGAGATGTATATCAGAGGAGGCGAGAACGTATATCCGCCGGAGGTCGAGGAGGCAATCTCACAACACCCGGATGTATTTATGGTAGCGGTGGCAGGACGCCCGGACCCAATTATGGGACAGGTAGGCAGGGCATATATAATACCCAAACCCGGAACCGTATTGACTGCTGAAAAAGTAAAATCATTCTTAAAGGACAAGCTGGCTAAATACAAGATCCCTGATGACTATATATTCAGGGACCAGTTACCCCTGACATTGCTGGGAAAGGTCAAGAAACTCGATTTATACAAGGAAATAGAGGGGGAATTCGCTAAAAAATAGCGAAAATAATATTTAAGGAATAGTTATGAAGGAATTTGATGTCATCATTGTAGGGGCCGGCATTGCCGGCCTCGGTGTTGCAGGCCTTCTGCAAAAGGCCGGCCTGAAGACGCTACTGCTTGAAAAAAGCAAAACGCCCGGCGGCAGGTCAAAGACCAAGGAAGTACCGGGCGGCTGGAAGATTGATACAGGTATTCACGCCGTTGACGGAGGCGACAAATCAGCAGTGGCTGAACTGCTCAGAAAGGTCGGCAAAACAATAAAATGGTCAAGGCCCATCGAGGGCAATAAGCTATTCGACGGAAGCAAATGGATGACCATGGAACAGTACTTCAACTTTTCAGACGCAGAGAAAAAAATGCTTGGTGAACTGGAAAACAAGTTTGCAAACATGACTGAGGCTGAAATAGATAAGTTGGACTCTGTTTCACTTACCGATTACATCAAGGAAAACATCACTTCCCCCAAGGTGGCTGAGTTTTTCCAGGTTACAGGAATGGTGCAGAGCACACTCATTAATGCAGATGAAATATCAATGGGCGAGCTTATTTATATTTACCGGGAAGACATGCGGCATAGAAGTGCAGGCAATAATATGGGAAATGCGCGGATGCCGGTGGGCGGCATCGGCGTACTGACAGGAACACAGGCCGCAGCCGTTACAGAGTTAGGCGGCCAAATTGAGTTTGGGACACCGGTCGAAAAAGTCGAGCTTGGGCGAAACTCTTTTATCATCAAAGCCGGTAATAACGAATACCAGACAAAAAAAGTGGTCCTGGCCTTACCGATCTGGAATATGGCAAGCCTGATATCGGACCCATCAGGACTGCTGCCCAAAGGCTGGCTTGACCGAATGAAGAGTTTGCACGACACGACAAGCTGTTCCATGGGATACACCATGGGGTTGAACAAGCCCCTTTTCACTGAACCTGTTTATCTGTCGGCCTGGCGCGTTCCAGGTCTCGGGCTGCCATTGCAAATACTGGGACATACCAATTTTGATGAAACGATGGCGCCACCGGGGCATATGATCGCCTTTATTGGAACACCCTGCACCCCAACCCAGTGCAGGGATGAAAAATTCCGCAAAGCATCGCTTGCCAAGTTCTGGGAAGTCCTGGGTGTGATGTTCCCGGGATTTGAAGAAACTGTGGTATGGAAATTCGATGGCTTTTTAGTCGGTATAGACGGACTTGCCAGGTCTCCCGGTTTGACCGGTAAACTAAGGCCGCCGGTATTCATGAAGGAAGTGCCCGGGCTGTACTTTGCCGGGGATTGTTATACCGGTCGCGGCGTGGGGATGAATGCCGCATCAAATTCTGCTATGATATGTGCTGGCAAAATTCTAGCCGACCTGCAGCACCAGCCATCCCATTGACCGGAACAATACGATCACTAGATAAACATTATCATGCCGAAATAATCTGCACAGGAGGTTTTGATGGATTTCAAATTTACACCGGAAGAGGAAGCGTTCAGACGCGAAGCAAAGGATTGGCTAAAGACCGCCATCCCGCCGCGCTGGTACGAGCTTACTACCGGTTACTGGCAGGAAACAGATGAATCATGGAAGATCGCCAGAGCATTCCAGAAGAAGCTGGGAGATATAGGCTGGCTGGCGCCTGCTTATCCCAAGGAATATGGCGGGGCGGGTCTGAGCCACATAAAGAGGCTGATACTGGCAGAGGAACTTACCTATGCAAATGCCCCCATGGGCGTGGAGGCAGAGATAACTGTCAACTGGGTAGGTATGGCATTACAGCATTTCGGTAACGAGGAGCAAAAAAAGGACTACGTCAGCCGCGTGGCTAAGGGTGACCTGATATTCTGCCTTGGCTACAGCGAACCTAATGCCGGATCAGACCTGGCTTCCCTGCAAACTAAGGCAACCGAGAAGGGTGATGAATTCATAATTAACGGGCAAAAGATATGGTGCAGCTTTGCCCATTATGCTGATTACTGCTGGCTTGCCGCCGTAACGGACCCGGATGGCCCCAAACACCGGAACATGAGCATGTTCGTGGTAGATATGAAGACCCCGGGCATTACCATACGGCCGCTTATCAATATAAT
>JAPLHL010000537.1 GCA_026389655.1 Chloroflexota bacterium | reverse complement strand
AAGAGTATGACTCACTGGAAGTTGTCAACGCCATAGCTTCCGGCCTGCATGCCCTCGGTCACACCACCGTAAAGCTTGGAGGCGGCAGGCAATTCCTATCAAAAGCGCTTAAAACGAAGGTGGATATTGTCTTCAACATTGCCGAAGGCAGGGGCAACCTGCGCAGCCGCGAGGCACAGGTCCCGGCTGTGCTGGAAATGCTCAATATCCCTTACTCCGGCTCGGACCCGCAGACCCTGTCCATAACCCTTGATAAACCGCTTACCAAACAGCTTGTCCGGGCGGCCGGTGTACCAACACCTCCCTGGCTATTGGTCGGTTCGCAGGCCGCTCTCAGGGGCCTTTCCGACAGAGATTTTCCACTACCGGCGTTCATAAAGCCTGCCTATGAGGGGTCCAGTAAGGGTATAAGGCTGACCTCCAGGGCCGATACGGCAGTTAAAGCCAGGTCAATTACCCGGGCACTGCTCAAGCAATATAATCAGCCTGTTCTCATAGAGAAATATATAGAGGGAGATGAGGTCACGGTGGGAATGGTGGGCAATTCGCCGCCCGCCATCGTGGGAATCATGCACGTGATACCGAAAAAGAAGTTTAAGACCTTCGTCTATTCGCTGGAAGTCAAGAGGGACTGGCGCAATCTGGTGAAATATGAATGCCCGGCTAAACTAGGCAAAGGCACAATGAAGCGCATAACCGAAGCAAGCCTCAATGCGTACAGGGCGCTGGGCTGCCGGGACTTTTCCAGAGTGGACTTCCGGGTGGGGGAAGACGGCATACCGTATTTCCTGGAAGTCAACCCTCTGCCGGGTCTAAATCCAAACTCCGGCGATTTGCCGATCATGTCGTATAAAATGGGATGGACCTATAATAGACTTATTAAAGCAATATTTGAAGCTGCATTGGCAAGATACAAATAATGCCGTTGAAAGTAGCTATCATCTACAACGAACCTGTCACCGACAGTCCGATCGTTGACTTTGGGGAGGAAGAGGCCATTATCGGGGTGCTTGAAGAGGTGGTGGCAGTGAAAAAGGCCCTGATGGAACTTGGGCACAGCGTTGAAAAAGTGCCGCTGCGTATGCCTATGGAATCGGTACCGGCTGTTTTGAGGGCAATACAGGCCGATGTGGTATTCAACCTCTTTGAAGGCTTTGAGGACCTCCCCCATTCCGAACCTGTGGTAGCGAAAATGATGGAGGACATGGGCATCTCCTTCACAGGGAACCCTTCCAGTGTCCTGGCACTTACACTGGATAAAGCCGAATTCAAGAAAACGCTGCACAAAGCCGGTGTGGGCACACCTGCATCGATGGTGTTGACCCCCGGTACGATATAAAGTTTTAATCTTAATTTCCCCTGCATCGTAAAACCAAAGGACGAGGATGCCAGCCACGGGCTGTCCCCTGAAAACGTGGTGAAGACTATGGCTGAATTGAGGACCATGGTAGAGAAGGTAAGCGGACGTTTCCGCGGCTGTGCACTGGTGGAGGAATTTATCGACGGGCGCGAGTTTAATTCTTCAGTACTGGGGAACAGCGACCTCTCAGTGGTCGAGATATCCGAAATAATATACACGCTGCCCCCGGAATTGCCGCGCATATTGACTTTCGAATCGAAATGGTTCGAGGAAACCGAGTATTACAAGGGAACCGGAGTATGCTGCCCGGCAAAAATCGACAGCGCCCTGCGAAAAAACATCACCAGCATTGTGCTCGCTTCGGCCACGGCCGCAAGCTGCCGCGGCTATGCCCGGGTGGACATGCGGCAGGACAAAGACGGTACAATAAAAGTACTGGAGGTCAATGCCAACCCCGATATCGAACCCGGGCTTGGCATAGCCCTACAGGCCGACACAAGGGGTATGAGCTACAGCCAGCTTATCCAGAAAATAATCGACCTTGCATTGGAGTGATCAATGGCAGTTAAAATCAGAGGTATAAAACCGTCAGATAAACAGCGCATCCTGGAAATTGTAAAGGATACAAAGGCTTTCGTAGCGGAGGAAGTGACCGTAGCAGAAGAGGTCATCGATGACTATTTCAATGACCCGAAGGCTCCGGCTACTTTTTCTACGTAGCGGAGCAGGACGGACAGGTAGAAGGGTACATTTGCTACGGACCGACTCCCATGACGCGCGGTACATGGGACATGTACTGGGCTGCCGTAAC
>JAPLHL010000147.1 GCA_026389655.1 Chloroflexota bacterium | reverse complement strand
TTGCAAAACCAAATTGCCTCTTATGTTGTTTCAATAGCATTTCCTTCCTTTCATAATACTTACATGCACATTCCATGAATCACAAGCATGGAGAGATTCTCAGGAAAAATGCTGCCCTGGTATTCGTGATAGTCAGGACGTGATGCAAGTCAATAGATATAATTTCAGATAATCCAAATACAGCCTGGTCTGGTTAACAGCACTTGCCCCTGGTATTGAGCTTGATGCCGCTTTTATAGTTCGGGCCGCAACTGATATCGCAGGAGTTCTTACCTGCACAGCAACCCTCATCACTTGATATTTCTTGTCCAGAACAACATGCTTCGCTGCCAATTTTCTCTTCGGTTACCGGTGAATCTGTGTTGCTATCCGCAAAGCACTTCTTTAACTCATCTATATTGGGATAGCTGCTGACTTTGATGACCTTACCGTTAAAAGTACTGATCGGCAAGGCTTTGATCTGGCGTTCCTGCATTAGCTTGATAACTTCTGCATTTTCCCTGAATTTCTTAGGGCTGCCGGTGATACTGTATCGCTCAACTTTGACACCCATGTCCTTCATTTTATCCAGTGTGTCCTGCAGTTCAATCAGGGATTTATCCGGGCTGGGGCCGCAGACACCGCTGGAACAGCACATGGCCGCTTCATAAATTACTAAATTATTATTCATTTTATCTCCTGTTATTATCTATCGTGAAAGATATAAGTCTATTCACATCCACTGGTATCGCCCCCGCCGCAGCATGATGACGGTCTCTGTGTAAAACGCTTTTGCGCAGCAGGAGTGGGTGCGGTAAACTGTATTGTTTCAACGGGCTTTTGAACTGTGTATTTCCCTGTAAGATCATCGATACTTACGGTGTATGTTCCCGGCTCTGTCTTAGCCACTTTAAATACGGGAAAGTAGCTGGAACCTGGTTCGATGGCTGCCTTGTCAGATTTTTCTGCCACCCCGTTTATTATAAGCTCGGTTACGAAAGTCCCTTTGCTTCCGCCTGTGTTTGTAACCTGGGCAGTGATAATTACTTCCTCTCCCGGATTTGCTGTTTCCATATTAATTTTCAGATCAGAAAGTTTAAAAGATGCGGGTATTATCTTCTCCACGAAAACCGAGGCGCTTTTACTACCTATTCTTATTTGATATGTGCCTACTTGACCCCTGCGCAACGTGATCTTTAGTTCCTGTGATTTCCCTGGAGCAAGCTTTACATCGATTCTATCATCAGCCACTCCATCATCCATCACCGGTACTATATAGGTTGCCTCGCTATTGCCGGAATTGTTTATTATGGCCGTGACTGTGAATTTATCATTTTCATTCACCTTGTTGGGAGTTACATCCAGTGATAGGACATCAAAATTGCTTGCATCAACCGGTTGACATGCCTGTAGCGGCAATGAAAATGCCAGTAGTAACAAACTTATTAAAGCCAATATTCCTTTTTTCATAAAACTAGTACCTCCTGCTAAGATAGCTTTCTTCATGCATATCCTAAAGAGTAAACAGCAGCCATATACCAGCTACTATCAGCAGTACGCCTGAGATCTTTTGTATAGGTCCTGCAATCTTCTGAAAAAATCCTGTCATTTTACCAAGGCCTATACCAAGTATTGCTGCTACCAGGGGCAGGCTGTAGCCAACAGCGAATACAGCCAGTATCAGGGCACCCCACCCAGCCTGTCCTTTTAATGCAGCAACCCCAAGTACAACAGGAAGCATAATGGGACCGCAGCAGCCCATTGTGTATGTTACGCTCACTACACCTACGCCCAGGCC
>JAPLHL010000273.1 GCA_026389655.1 Chloroflexota bacterium | reverse complement strand
ATATATATTACATAAAAATTCTACCATGTTTTACGCAGATGTCAATATTAGCCCGCTTATAAGCACAGCTTTAATCTCGATACGGGATGAAAGTAGCTTAATACAGGGAAAACGGTTGCAGGTAGATGATTTTTGCACAGTGGAAAGCTAACAGGAGGGATAGTTACAATTGGGTAGGTGCTGTCAAAACTAAAATTGGTTAGCATATAGTAAAAATACTATCTATATTTTACTCTTTGAAATCCTCAAGCTCTTTCAGGGCTTTATCAGCCCATTTCAGGGCAGCCTGACATTGGTCGACCATATATTGTCCGCTTAATTTGCGATAGATATAACTTAATTTGCTTCCACGATCCTTACCGTACTCGTCCAATTTGGGCTCTAAATCTTTAACATAATAGTCAAGCTGCTGCCGGGTTTGTGCAATAAAGTGTTTAATGTTATTAACAGCATATTTCTTGTCAACCTGGTCCGCCCACCATAACTGCGATTGTAATTTTACATAGGGTATACGATCCTTGGGAGGCTTACGCAACCAGGATTCCAGAGATGATAATCCTTTATCAGTTATGCTATATATATTCTGATTAGGTAATTTACCGGTTTCTACACGAAATCTAACCAGCCCATCGCTATTCATGCTGCTGAGAGTGCGGTATATCTGGCTTAAAGGCGGATGCCAGGGTATGATCTTATGCAATGCATATCCGCTTCGTTCTTTATCCGACAGTTGCCCAAGTAGAATATGTTTGAAACCCATGGTTATTCCTCTATTGCCCAGTTTCTTAATAATAAGTAATACATGCCGGGGGAACCATTACTCCCCCTATCTTGATCCCGCCATAATTCTGCTATATTTTTGTAACATATCATTTAGCAAGTAACAGTGTCAAATATATCCAGTTAAATATTAATAAACAATAGTTCACTTTTCGCTTATGGAATCAGCTGCATACAGCGCAGCCCCCAGAGCCCCAATTATCTGAGGTTCAGGAGGCACTTTTATTAATACTCCAAGCGTTTTTTCGAGGGCCCTCACAACACCAGTATTCTTAGCTACCCCGCCGCTCATTATTACAGGCGATTTAAGTTTCACCTGGTGGGTCAGACTGTTTATACGCCTGGCAATGGATTCATGGATACCCGCAATGATATCTACCCGCGATCTCTTATTTGCCACCAGCGAAATAACCTCGGACTCAGCAAATACGGTACAGATACTGCTGATCGACGCCGGGTTGCTCGACTGCCTGGAAAGTTCACCCATCTTCTCAATAGGGACATTCAGTGCATGCGCCATAACGTCCAAAAACCGGCCCGTACCAGCAGCGCATTTATCATTCATGGCGAAGTTAGCTACACCGCCTTCTTCATCCAGTACAATGACCTTGCTGTCCTGACCGCCGATATCTATAACAGAACTGGCCTCAGGATATACAAACCGCACACCCCTGGCATGGCAAGTGATCTCCGTGATGCTCTTATCGCCGAAGTTGATCATATCACGGCCATAACCGGTGGTGACAATGTACTCCACATCACTCTTGCTGAGATGCAGATCGTCAAGAGCCTGAGTAAAAGCCAGAATAGCAGAATCCTCATCCACGATACGGCCCTGTATCACACGGTATGTACCAATAGTACGGGAAGGCGTGAGCAAGACTACCTTGGCAGTGAGTGAACCGATATCAATACCAGCGTAAACTTTCATTGCTAATAATTCCCATTAATGCAGTTCAAAGCATATAAATTATTTTTTATTATGCAAACTTGTAAGCCATTGCATTTAAAAATACTCACCGATATATCCGGCAGCCGGTCTAGGACGGCTGCCGGATATATCATATAGAGGAGGAGCACCCTATAACTAGCGCTTATGCATCACTTTTCGCCGGGCATCTATCGTTTCAAGTAATGCCCTCAGCCTGGTATCTGTCTGAGCCTCACTGAAGAACCTGCCATCGCAGGGATCTCCGCCGATTATCACCCCCGGGATATTTAACTTTTTTGTTACTCCATTCATAACACCCAGGGTATGAGAATTAAATCCGCGGCATGTTTGCGTTTCGCTGACAACCATGCCATCGATAGAATACTCCTGGCATGCCTTGGCAATATAATCAACTGTATATTCCATACCGTGCCGTACAGGGATATCAACGCAATTATAGGCTATGCTTTCCAGCGGTTTCTCCGGATCGATCTTATCAGGTCTCGGCCACCACAGAAGGTTGGTGTAAGTGCTCCCGATGACACAGGCATCTAATGAAGCGAATTCATCGGCCAGCCATCCTATCTTGTTCCATGTAATTACCCCTTCCCAGTAAAGCCGGTATCGTTCGTTGGGCACTGCCGAGATACCCAGCTCAATCCTTTCATCGATCTCTTTTTTCATATCCTTAAGCAGCTCGGTTGAACCCGGCAGGCCAATCAGGTGACCGGCAACACCTATACTGGCCGCCCAGTCAAAAAAGCTTCCGGGAGATGGTATATGGTGGCAGGCTTTCATAACCTCATGCCTTAGCGAAATTGCCGATTTTACTTCAATCAGCAGCTCGCTTAGCCTGTTCCAATCATATGGTTTTCCCGTCTCGCGTTCCAGTAGCGCTATAAATTCCTTTTCCTGGTTGACAAAATCAGCCACGGCAGATTCAAGGTCAGACCCTTCCCAGATAACACGAGGCTCAAAATGAAATCCCGGTATTTTGCACATCTTCTCCATGGCTTCCCCCCACAAACGGGCGGTCCCGCAACCTCCACCAGAAGCGCAGTATATATCAGGTTTGGGCATGGTCACCGCATAGGGGTTTTCCACATTAGGCTTGTAATCACCGCAGGCAATTCTTGCCAGGCCCAGGAAACTGCGGGCATAAGAGCAGGCATCGGTGGAGAAACCCATGCTTTCAGTAGCATCCTGCACTGGCTTCTCTTTCTTGCGGGCGGCCAATCCTACAATGAATCCTTCAGCATGGAGTACCTGCAACCCTGCTGCCCTGGCCAACACATAAACCGGCAACCCCCACGCCCAGACAGTCTTTTTACCTTCTTTTGCCCCCTGCCTGATATCATCGAAGGAATCCAGCATCATTTTGCCGATCATGGCAGAACTGACCAGCTTGTTCGCTTTCTTTACCTCTGTACCCATTTTCATCTTTCTCCTTTCAATTTTGTGGACAACGCGCTATTTAAGCATCTCTACGAAAGCCTGCAGCCTTGTGCGAAGACCTTCCAGTGAAACGATCTCGTGTTCCGTTTCCAGCATAATATGAGGGATACCGCATGCTTCCAATTCTGCTCTGATGAATGGGTAATTAAACAGATGCGGTTCACAGTATTTAGCGATTAACACGACAACACCCTGTACCTTGCTTGCCTTAGCCTTATCAGCCAGGTATTTTTCCCAGCTCAGCGGCCGATTAGTCTGCGTTGGAATGGGAAGAGATTTATCCAGGGCGCGTTTGGCAAAAGCCTCGAGAGGATTGCCGTTTTCATCTGCATCGAGGGCATAATAACGAGACCCGACATACAGATCATCATCGCTGATTATGCCGCCAACACTTTCGATAATACTAATAATATCGGCCTTGAGAGGCTGGCACAGGTGTCCAGAAAGTAAAAGCTTTTTACCTTTTACCGGAGGCGCCTTTGCTTTCTCCAGCTTGGCCAGCAGTTGCACCAGCAGTTGACTATGCTCTTCCTTGGGCATCAGCATGCCGGAATGCACAATGACCACCATATCCTTAAATGAGAACAATCCCGGATTTGCCCTGCGTATATCGTTCAGCCGTCGCAGCAGAGAGCGGTTCTTGTTATAGATTTTGATGCTCTGTTTTAAAGAAGCGTCATCGATCTTTTTCCCGGCTATAGCTTCAAGGTTGGTTTTGATTCTCGTCAATTCCTGTACATACAATTCCGTAACATTAGCCCTGTTTAGCCACATCGGTATCTGGGCATATTCCAGGTATTTAAAAGGCACGTGTTGCCTTAACGTGCTGGCCATACATTGCATTTCTACACACATGTGATTAACGATGACTCCATCCAGAAAATCGAGCTGCTTCTTAACACCGATATCTACTATATTGCGCGTGATACCGCAATAAAAAGTGTACATATGGCTGAACCCTTCAGTAATATTCTCCTGTGTTTCTTGGAGTACTATCGGAAGCATTCCACCAGCATGTATCAACTCTTCAGGAAAATGCATGGGTGTACAAGCTACCACCTTCTTATTATTCTTCTCTTTCCACTGCGCCAGTTTCTCATATGGCGCATCCACTACAGTCCGGAACTGTTGCATGATCTCTTTCATACTAATCCCCTTATTAACAATTATTTTTAATAAACGGCAATCATCCAGCTAATAATCCGGCGGGTGAAACCCGCCGGATTATTAGTCATCATCTAACCCCCATCTGTATACTTTTAACCATTAATCACAACAGGAGTTATAAGCATGGCTTTTCTGCTATTTGGCGCTAGCGGGTACATCTTTCTCACCCGGAAGCAAGCGCGGGAGATAACGTGATGTCTCGATTATTACAAACTTACCGTCTTGCAGTTGAGCCACGTAAACATCGTTTGGCCCGCAGAGTTTAACCAAATTGGAATTATTAGACCAGGTATATTTTGAGACTGAAGACAAAGGCCTATAGTCGCTTATTTTGCCTGACGCGAGGCTTTCATTACAGGCTTTGCCATCAACTTTATCCGCGCCTACATTGGCAGCTGTCTTTCTGATAACTTCAGCACATAAATCGGCCCACATCCACCCCGACCCATAGGATGAAACATCTTTGGAGTATTTCCTGTCCAGTTGCATTTTTTGTATTTGAGCGGGCAAATTATCGAAAGTACCCTCAAAAGTGCCCAAAACTATAGTATTATTTGAGAGTTCAGGACCAACTATTTTTGCCAGTGCCATGGGGTCGAACCAGTTTGGACCACATGCTAAAAACTGGCCCGCAATACCCAAACGGTTGGCATCTTTAAGTATGCTTGCATAATGCGCGGGCAGCATGGTCAAATTGACGAAATCGACTTTCCCTTTCATCCTGGTAAGAGCTGCCGTCTGATCAGTCGGTATCATGGGAATATATTCTGCGCCATAGTATTCAAGTCCTTTAGATTTAATATAAGCCAGAGTCTCTGCACATTCATTTGCCCTGGAAGTTGGCACGTCCATGCCATAAAACGCTATCCGCGGCGCCCTGTTCTCATAGTGGCTTTTTATCCATGGTATCTTGCTATCAGCTTTCCAGTTATCGACAATCCAATCTACAAAAGCGCCTACCTGCCCTTCATTACTGGGCATATAAGAATAGTACCAACCGGCTGGAAAGATAACTGTCCTTAAGGAAACGGAACCGATGATAGGCACTTCTGAACGTATGGCCAACTCTTTCAGCATAGGTGCAACGGAACTCATGATTCCTTCATTGGTTAGAACAGGTTTGGGAGTTCCCGCAATAGCCTCTTTGTACGACGCAACGCATCTTGTTACATCAGCGCCGTGATCATAAGTTCGAACGTCCAGCTTTACACCGGGAATATAATTAGTTTGGTTAGCCCAAAGAGCCAAATCCTGGGCGCCTACCATTGCAGGACCTGCTGTATTAGCATAAGGACCGGTAGCGTCACCAAGCATGATAAGTCTAACCGTAACCTCCTTTGCTGCCGGCGTCTCCGTTTTTTGCGCGCATCCCATCAGTATGACACCAATAATCACCATTGACATAACCAGCCCCAGTAATGCCTTTTGCCTCATAAAAACCTCCTTTTTTATCGACTTATGATTGATTATTATCTAACCTTGCCTGCTGGAATAACCCTCTAATAACTGCCACCCGGATCATAACTTATAATATATATATATCTTGTTATATATCCCAAGAATATTTTACCACGTCCTGCAAGAATGTCAATGATACGTTTGTATGAGTATCCTTATATCTCGTTTAATATTTCAGCCACCATAAAGGCTGTCCCGCTGGTTATCCTGGCACAGTTTTCCAATCTCTCCCTGCCCTTATCTGTAAGGTGTTGCCGGACAACCTCGTCAACATCGAACCAGTCATAGCCGGAAATTTCTGAACAGACCCGGCTTTTGTATTGGAGCTTGAACCACTGTGCTAATTGGTGACACGGGTCTATCATAGGCATAATTCCTTCAAACCCATCTTCAATTTTCTTGCGCCCTGTTTTAGCGCTGATCAGTATGAAGCCCAAATTCAGAGCGCCGCAGGTTAATCCACAGCCGCCCCCACCCTGTAAACCACCCAACGCCCTGAACCAGAAGTCATCTCTTAATTCTAAAACATCCGTAAAGGCCTGAAGCATGGATTGTGAGCAGCCATAATACTTCTTAAAATTATCATAGGCTTTTTCGCCGACCAGTTCCCGGTTAGCCTCAGAGCAAAACACCTCTTTTACCCGCTGGTTGTACAATTCAGCAAAGTTGTCAGTGCTGTTAGATTCCAAACTGCTCATGTTTTCTCCAAGCTGTTGACACATATTAGGCCCCTCTTATTTGTAGCGGTACCTGAGTCCGGATAAGCAGTAGTAGAAGTATGCTATAGCATATATATATCTTGTTATATAGTATAGAGATATTTTACCATTTTGGGAAGCAAAGTCAATGGAGTTTACTTAATAGTTCGATGGTTACTGTGTTATAATTTGCATCTGTATTTAAGCCGATATACATCAGGAAGGAGGATTGTATGACATCGGAAGGATTAAAAGGACTGATAGGTAAAAAAGGCAAACCGGCAGTGCATAAGGTGGAATTATCGGGTTTACGCAAGATAGCTGATGCGGTGGGGAACAGGGACCCTCTTTACTGGGACGATGAATATGCCGCCAATACGAGATACGGTGGTGTCATTGCCCCACCGGACCATTTCGGGTGGCCTGTTAAGTGGGGGCCAAATCTTCCCTTTATGAGCAGCAGTGACCTGGGAGCGGAATTGTTTATGACGGCGGCACAGGCCGGCTATGTAAGGGCAATTAACGCCGGGATGGAATCAGAGTATTTTCTTCCCGTGCGCCCCGGGGATACCCTCGTGATCAGCGGTGAAATCGTTGGCATGGAGGAGAAAGAGGGGAAGAAAGGCGGCAAGATGCTTTTTTCCACTATTGAACAGACTGTAGTGAATCAGAACGGTGATATAGTTGCCAAGCAACGTATCATGACTATACATTAGAGGGCTGAAGAGATGAACAAACAGATATATTGGGAAGATGTAAATACAGGACAGGAAATACCTGCTCTGACTAAAATTGCTACCACCATGATGCTTGTAAAGTGGGCGGGTGCCTTCGGGGACTATAATCCGCTCCATTTCGAACATGATTTTGCCGTCAATTTTATGAGGTCACCGGGAATCATTGTTCATGGCACGCTGAAAAGGCAAATGCTCATTCAGATGATGACGGACTGGATCGGTGTCGATGGCTGGCTGCAGCGTATCAGCACACAGTTCAAGGGTATGGATTTCCCACGCCCCATGAAATCACTGGGTGAACCGCTCGATGGCGACACGCTGTTTTGCAAGGGCAAGGTTACTGGCAAATCGGAAAAAGACGGTAAATACCTGGTTGAATGCGAAATCTGGATGGAGAACAGCAAGGGAGAGGTCAATACCTCGGGCACAGCTACTGTTAGTCTGCCATCTAAGAAATAATCAGCTAGACTCAAGATATGATACGGGTGCAGAGGAGTTTGCTGACCTCTGCACCCGTTGTTTATTTAAATCAGGCTCATTATCGGCTGTAGTGTGCTTTTTTGCCTTCATCGTGAATATATTTTTCACCGCGCATCCATGAGGCTGCTGCTGCGATGAGACATATTATTATTGAGAAAATCATGACTATGGAAAACGCTGCTTGAAACGGCCCGGAAATGAGTTCAGGGAAAAAAGTACGGCTCGTAAT
>JAPLHL010000057.1 GCA_026389655.1 Chloroflexota bacterium | reverse complement strand
GAGGTGATCGAACGGGTTAAAAAAGGTGCGGGCGCTGATTTTACTGTAGGGTTCAGGTATTCCGGCCACGAGTTTCTTGATGGCGGCTATGAACTCGAGGGCGCCGTTGAAATAGGCAAGGTGCTGGAAAAAGCCGGGGCTGCCTGGCTGAATATCCAGGTAGGCTGGCATGACAGCCCGGTACCGTTGATAACTAAAGAGGTCCCGGAGGGCCATTTTGCTTATCTCTCGGAGGGTATTAAAAAGGCTGTCAATATCCCGGTGATTGCCGGATACCGGATTACCGATCCCGTGGTCGCTGAAAACCTGCTGGCACAGGGCAAGGCTGATTTAATAGGTATGGCCAGGGCTTTCATCGCTGATCCTGAGTTTGCTAACAAGGTCAAAGAAGGCAGGGAGGATGAGATCCGCCGGTGTATCTGCTGTTGCCGCTGTGTCGATCAGGCCGTCGGCGCTGGATTGCCGCTTGACATATGCAGTGTTAACCCGCGTGTTGGAGCAGATATCGAGACCGATATTATAGCTGTAAAGTCTCCAAAGAAAATCCTGGTAATAGGCGGCGGGCCGGCGGGCATGCAGGCTGCCAGGATAGCCGCCCTCAGGGGGCACCATGTCTCATTATACGAAAGGGGTCCGAGGCTGGGTGGAGCCATGGTATTCGGCGGTATACTAAACGATCAGACTGCAAAACTAACCCGTTATTTTGAAAGTGAGTTTAAAAAGATGCCTGTCGAAGTTAAGTTAAACACGGAAGTGGATTCATCCATAGTGGAAAAATTGAAACCGGATGCAATCATCATGGCTGCAGGAGGAGTTCCTTTAAGCCTGGAAATCCACGGAATTAAAGGCGACAATGTAAGCAGCCTGCGCGATGCGATAGGAATGGTTACAGGCAGGCCGGTGAAAAAAGATGGTTTATGGCAAAAATTCATCTGGTCCATGGGGCTGCTGACATTCCGGTATTTTTACAACTTACCGTTTATGAGATGGGCGCTGGGTTCTCCGTTTCTCTTTGGAAAGAATGTGGCTGTCATAGGAGGCGGGTTTGCCGCTTGCGAGCTGGCGGAATTCCTGATTGAGCACGGCAGGAAGGTCACTATTGTTGCAGAGGAAAGCCGCCTTGGCGCCGATATCGGTCCCAGCACGCGCTGGGTGATAATGATGAAGATGCGAAAAGCCGGGGTTACTATGCTGACTGAAGCCCGACCTCTGGAGATCACACGGGAAGGCATCAAGATAACACGCAAGGGCGAAGAGCAGTTGGTCAAAGCTGACAGCATCATCAGCGCTCTTGGCATGAAGCACAATCAGGACCTCTCACGTGGTTTGTCTGCAGGAAGCATTCCTGTATTTATCATAGGAGACTGCGCTGACCCGAAAAAAATAGCTGAAGCCAATAAAGCCGGTTACCGCACTGCAATAAACTTGTAGTTATTGTGGCATATCTAACAGTAATACAGTCCGAATTATGATACTAATTAAATACTAATAAAGGGGATAAAAAGAAATCCGATGATTAAGACGAAAATGACCGAACTGTTTGGATGCAAACATCCGATTATGCTGGCCGGCATGAACTGGATCACAACGCCAAAACTGGTTGCCGCGGTATGCAATGCAGGCGGGTTGGGCATATTCGCTACTGCCAGGTGCACACCGGAAGAGGCCAGGAAGAATATCAGGGAGATCAAGGACCTGACCGACAAGCCCTTCGGCATTAATCAGATACTCATGTTCGGGCAGATTGCAAAGGATACCATCCAGGTGGCCATAGAAGAGAAGGTCCCTGTGATCAATTACACGCTGGGCAAACCCTGGTTCATTGATCAGGTACATGCTTATGGCGGGAAGGTACTGGGCACGACGGCTACCGTAAAGCATGCTGTAAAGGCAGCGCAACTGGGTTGTGATGCCATTGTAATCACCGGTCTTGAAGCAGCGGCCCATGGTGAAGAGGCCACGACCCTGGTACTGTTGCCGATCGTTGCCAGCAAGGTTGGCATACCGGTAATATCTGCAGGTGGCTATCAGAACGGCGGCGGCCTGATAGCAGCTCTGGCGCTGGGCGCCAGCGGCATATCGCTGGGGACGCGGTTTGCCATGACCCAGGAAAGCCCGGTGCATGATAATTTCAAGCAATATTGTTTGAAAGCCACTGAAAACGATACCCTGCGGAGCGACAGGTTTGACGGTCTTCCATCAAGGATGTTAAAGACACCGGTTACAGAGCGGTTGGCCAAAAGCAAGTTTCCCCTGGCTGAAGCTATGCGCGGCGCTCTCCAGATAAAACAAATGCTCAATTTGAACTGGGGCCAATTCATTGGCATGAGCGTCCAAATGATGACTGCAGAGGAAAGTCATCCTATTTGGACCCAGGCACGTCAGGCTGCATCTAACTTGCGGGCGTTGAAAGGCATCTATGATGGTGATATGAAAGAGGGCATCTTCATTGCAGGCCAGGTCGTCGGAGCCTGTGAGGACCTGCCGACCGTGCAGGTATTGGTAGACAGGATTATGGCGGAGGCAGAGACATTTCTTGATAAAGCTAACGCGATGCGCAAGTAATTGCTGTTTTTTGATTCTGTTGCTACAATTAAACCCCGGCCGTCAACCGGCCTGAGTAGAGAGGACACAGTATGGAAATTACCTGGTTTGGACATTCATGTTTTCGCATAAAAGGAAAAGAAGCAATTGTATTGCTGGATCCCTGCGGCCCTGACTCCGGTTATTCGCTGGGCAAGGCGCAGGCCGATATAGTAACTATCAGCAATCCTTCCCCCGGCCACTTTTATCTTGAAACACTGCAGGAAGGCTACCGGCTGATCAAAGGCCCGGGGGAATATGAGATGAATGACATCTACATAACAGGGATACCGGCTTTTCACGATGATGAGAAAGGCAAAAAACTCGGCAAGAACACTGTCTATGTTATAGAAATGGAAGGGATAACGCTCTGTCACCTGGGGGACCTGGGGCATAGCCTTACTCCCGAAGTTACGGGTGAGATCGGCAATATCAACGTACTTTTTATTCCAGTTGGTGGGCATTCGACTATCGGTGGCACTGCTGCAGCCGACATGGTGAGGAACTTGAACCCCGGCTTTGTAGTACCGATGCATTATAAAACGGCCGATGAGAAGGGCGACCTTGAATTCCCCGAGAAGTTTCTTAAAGAATTGGGCCATAAGGAACTGCCTATGCAGCCCAAACTTGTTGTAACCCGGACCAACATACCTGCCGCCACGCAGGTTATCATGCTGGACTATCCGCATTAAGCCCGGGCGCTTTGACATATAAATTAGCCTGTCGTAGAATTGCCTTCTATGAGTTCCTCTAAACGTATCTACGAACTGCAGCAGGTTGATCTTTCAATTCAGGCCAAAAGCAAGGAACTCGAAGGAATAAATCTTCGTATAAATCATGATGAAGCTTATGAACTGGCTAAAGCAAATCATGATACTGCCAGGGACGCTCAGAAAGAGCGTGAGAAACAGTATAAAGACCTGGATGCGGAAGCCGAAGGCGTCAGGGCTGCTCTCCAGCAGATCAACGATAAACTGTATGGCGGAAAGATCAAGAATCCCAAGGAGCTGGTAGGATACGAGCAGGAAGCCGGTATGTTCAAGGGCAATCTTTCCGGGAAGGACGACGTACTGCTGGAATTGATGGAAAAAATAGACGCAGCCAAAACGGAGATTAAGAAGCTGCAAGAAATATATAAAACGGCGGAAACAGACTGGCAAAGCCGGAAAGTGACTCTGACAGGGCAGGCTGATCAACTCAAAGAGGAGTTGGCAGGGTTGGAGAAAAAACGGCAGGAGATATTGGCTGCGGTTGACAAGGAAACTCTCACTGCCTATGAGAATATCAAGAGCAGGAAAGGTCAGGCAGTAGTCAGGGTTGAGCAGGGCAGGTGTCTCGGATGCAGGGTGTCGCTCTCGATCAGCGAGCTTCAGCGTGTAAAAGGCATATCCATCGTTACCTGCAGTAACTGCGGCCGTATGCTGTATCTTAGTTAGCACATTTGACCGCTAATCTCACAAGTTGTAGAGTAAACAAGCCAAGCAGGACGGGTGGCCGCTGTGGTCTTTAAGATCGCAGAGGAAAGTCCGAACTCCACCAGGCAGGGTGCTGGGTAACGCCCAGGGGGGGTGACCCCACGGAAAGTGCAACAGAAACATACCGCTCTCCGTTATAAGAGAGTAAGGGTGAAATGGTGAGGCAAGAGCTCACCGGCGGCCGGGTGACCGGCCGGCCGTGCAAACCCCACCCGGAGCAAGACCTAATAGGGGGACATAGCACGCCTGGGCTGACCCCGGGTTGGTCGCATGACTCCGGTGGTAACATCGGGGCTAGATGGATGGCCACCGCTCCGGCTTTGCCGGAGGCACAGAATTCGGCTTATAGCCTGCTTGGCACTTTAACCGTTCTGAGACACAAATTCAGCAAGCTTCTTGCATTTTTCTCTATCTTTGAGCATATCTACAATACGTTTAAGTAGCTTGCTGCGACGACCGTGCACCATACGATTAATATTTCCTTTTGGAGCACCAGCACCTGGTCGTTTTCCGCCTCTCATAATGGCTGATATTCCATCAAAAACAAAGAATGCTGTCAAGTAGGCACAGAAGTCCCCTGCGCTAGTCTGCAGAAGCCTATGGGTGAGGTCCTATATATTCGACATACACAGCTTTATCGCTTGAGTCCACTTGATACCATATACGGTAACTATCTGTTATGTCGTACTGTAAGAGCCTTTTGAGTCTGCCCCTCAATTTCTTTACTTTGCCGGGAACTTTTGATCGGTTGTTTGGATTCTCCTGCAGAAAACTCTTGAGTTCATCCATTTTATCTGGCATTTGTGCTTCAAGAGAGTGCCAGTCTTTCTCGGCTTTATGATTACTAAAAAAGATTTGATATTTGGGCATCTATCTCAACGGGATAATTTCAGATTTGGGACGGCGCTTTGCCGTGAGGGCTCTCATCGCCTCTGGATTGCCCAAAGTTTCCGCAGTGGCCTTCCAATCGCCTAGTATCGTGTCTACCTTATACCAGTTATTCGTTACGGTGGCTTCCGAAATGCCTTCAACAAGCTCATTAGTAAATTCGATTTTCTCTTTGGCATTTAGGTGTTTCATCCAGGGCAGCGGTTCACCTGCGCCCGCTACGCGTATGCTGATGCATAGTTTCATGCCCAATTCAAGGTAATAATTTTCCCTATATAAATTGGCAATCTTTTCTCTGTTCAGAATGGCCAGCTTATAATTACCATAGGTAACAGTGATTGGTGATGCTGCAGCCATGCCGAGCCAATGCGCCTGATTCTTTCTAAGTTCGCTAGGGTTCACAATATTGTCAGAAAACGGTGTGGTAACCATAATAATGCTCCTACAGAATACTGTACATAGAAGTGTACACAATTGTGTATAAATCCATTGTGATACTTTAAATCATCTACCAGATTTTGTCAATACCCGGTTAGTATCCGTATATATTATAAATAATGTATCAAGATTACCTATTTTTTCAGTCATATACGCACATCACAAAAACCATATAGATCATTCCCTATAACCATTTGGTTAGAAAAGACGCAGCGTGCTATTATGGAGGCACAGAATTCGGCTTACAGGCCTGTTTGGCAATATAATAATAGAGCAGTTACCGTATAGCGGTAATAGACTGCACCGGAGATATTAATAAAATGAAGAAGACCTTTATCCTTAGTATTGTAATGACGCTGGTGGTGCTTACCACCAGCCTGCCGATGATTGGCTGTGATTCCAAGTTCATCCCCAGCGAGGCAGATCAGAAGACGCTCCAGAATCTGCCGTCTGATTTCCAGATTGAGAGTCAGGCCTGGCAGAAGCTCCAGGAGTATTACGTCGACTCGAAAGAGCTTGATCCTAAGAAGATTTCTCAGGGCGCGGTCAGGGGTATGGTGGAGGCGGTAGGCGATCCTTATACCGATTACTACACACCTCAAGAGTATCAATCGACCATGATTCAGCTCACCGGTGTGTTTCAGGGAATTGGCGCCACCATAGAGAAAAAGAACAATTATATTGTTATTGTTGCGCCTATGTCGGATTCGCCGGCCGAGAAAGCAGGGCTGAAAACGGGCGATATCATTTTGAAAATAGACGGTACGTCAACCGAAGGCATGAACTCCGACGTAGCATCAAGTAAGATACGCGGCGACTCGGGTACCAAGGTGACTCTTTCCATTGGCCGTGAAGGAACGAAGGAACCTTTTGATGTTATCATCACCAGGGGTGAGATAAAGATGGACTCGGTTAAATCCGAGATGCGTGGCCAGGTGGCCTACATCAAGATCCAGCAGTTCATCCTGCCGACAACTGATGACTTCAAGACCGCATTAAACAAGGCGAAAGCCAACGGGGCCAAAGGTATAATACTCGATCTCAGGGACAACCCCGGCGGCATCCTGACACAGGCCGTTGATATAGCCAGCCAGTTCCTTATCAGGGGAATAGTAGTAAAAGTCATTGATAAAAATGGGACCGAGTCTGTCCAGAAGGTAAAATCGGGTGGTATGGCCACGGACTTGCCGCTTATCGTGCTCATTAATGGCGGCAGCGCCAGTGCCAGCGAAATCGTGGCGGGTGCATTACAGGATAACGAGCGGTCAAAGCTGGCGGGCATCAAGAGCTTCGGGAAGGCAAGCGTTCAGAACATTGTCAAACTCGACGATGGGTCAGCCATCAAAATAACAACCGCACATTACTATACGCCCAATGGCACATTAATAAGCAAAAAGGGTTTAACTCCTGACTATCCGACGGATTTATTAGGAGATAATTTGACCAAATGGGCCGAAGGCTATGTGAACAACATGATTGCAGGCCAGCCTGTTGTGGCCCCGCCTGCTCCTGCTCCGGCCACCGCTGCGGCCAAGTAGAGAAAACTACACCGGGATGAGTTCGCTGAAGTAGCGGTGTAACCTGGAATCAGAGGTCAACTCCGGGTGAAAGGAAGTCGCCAGCAGGTTACCCTGCCTGGCGGCCACTATCCTTCCGTCCGGCAGGGCGGCAAGGACTTCCACTCCTTTTCCGGCCTTCTCGATATAGGGAGCGCGTATAAATACGCCCGGGAACGGGCCGTCCTGGAGCTCCGCAATTTGTAGCGTGGTCTCGAAGCTGTCAACTTGTCTGCCGAATGCATTTCGTGTAACGGTTATGTTCATCAGTCCCAGCGTTTCCATCGGGGTGGAATCGGGATTATGGACGTTACTGGCAATGCAGATCAAGCCCGCACATGTTCCCCAAACCGGCAATTTCCCGGCGGCAAACTGCTTGATAGGGTCGATCAAACCGAAGCTGTGCATCAGTTTCATCATGGTTGTGCTTTCACCGCCCGGGATGATCAGCCCCTGGACCTGGTCCAACTCTCCGGGTTTCCTGATTTCAGCGGTTTTTACGCCCAGCTTTTCCAGCATATGGATATGCTCGATGAAATCGCCCTGGAGGGCCAAAATGCCTATGATCATAAGAAATTATCCTCTACATGCATTATAGCTAAACCGTCACCTGTGAATGCCATAGATTTTACGGTCTGACTGCTAAATTCATTTGCTCCACCCTTCACCCCTGTAAAAGGCGGAGCAAACTGTAAAATATCAACTGGACTTCGTCAGTTACAGGATGGGCAGGTATTTCTTAATCTCGTATTCTGTGACCTGTATCCGGTATTGATTATATTCCACTTTCTTGTTCTGTATAAACGCGTTGAAAAGATGGTCGCCCAGAGCTTTCTTAACCAGTGCGCTTTTTTCAGTGAGGGCTATGGCTTCTTCAAGACTACCCGGCAGGGTCTTGATATCACGGCGCTTTCTATCTTTTTCCGACATCTCATAGACGTTCTCTTCTACCGGTGCAGGGGGCTCATACCCTTTTTCAATTACTTCCAGTCCGGCTGCCAGCATAACGCTGAAAACCAGGTAGGGGTTGCAGGCAGGATCGGGGGACCTGTA
>JAPLHL010000077.1 GCA_026389655.1 Chloroflexota bacterium | reverse complement strand
TATATCTTTTAGTTCGCCCGGTGTAACGGTCTGACGTCCGTCTACGATTGCCTCCTGGGGATTATAGTGCGCTTCGATCATCAGTCCGTCTGCTCCCGCTGCGATGGCCGCGCAGCTCATGCTGTAGATCAGATCGCGGCGGCCGGTAGCGTGGCTGGGATCCACGATGACCGGCAAATAGGTCTCTTTCTTAAGGACTGGAACGGCAGCCAGGTCGAGCGTGTACCTGGTGAATTCCCTGCCCTTTCCAATGGGTACAATGCCGCGCTCGCACAGGATGATATCTTTATTCCCCTCGGCGGCGATATAATCGGCGAATGAGAGGAATTCCTCGATTCCTGCGCCGAAATGTCTCTTGAGCAGGATAGGCCTGTTTTTTTTGCCCACTTTGGCCAGGAGGTCCTGGTTGTACATGTTACGTGAGCCGATCTGTAGAATATCCACGTATTCAGCGGCAAGGTCGACGTGGTCTTCACCCCTGACCTCGGTGATGACCGGCAGGCCGAATTCCCGTCCGGCCTCCCTCATCCATTTTAACGCCTGCTCGGCGCTTTTGCGGTCGGTGCCCCCGACTCCCTGGAAGGAGTGCACGGAGCTCCTTGGTTTGAAGATGCCTCCCCTGAGAATATGCGCTCCGGCTTTTTTAACGGCTTCAGCTATCATGAACAGCTGTTTCTTGTTCTCAACTGCGCACGGGCCTGCCATGATAATCGGCTCTCCGTTGCCGATCTTTAAATTGCCGATCTGCACGGGTTTGCGCGTACCCTCGGTCCCGTCGGCTGCGCGGGCGTACTCGCGGCTGATTAGTTTGTAAGGTGTCTCAATATTAACCACTTCTTTTACTCCTGGCATTATCGATAAATGATCGAAAGGCATTTTCCTTTCGTCGCCGACCAGACCGATGACGGTTCTAAAATCCCCGCGCGACACATCGGCGCGCAGTCCGTAGCTCTGTATCTCCTTTACGATGCGCTTAATGTCTTCGTTTGTAGCGTCCCTTTTCATGATCATCATTGCCTTGTACCTCCGTTTTTATGTTTTTATGGGTATAAAAAAAGAACCCTCCTGCCTGGAGGGTTCTTTAAACTTCTTTCCTATTTATTTACTTGTTAGATAGGTATGATGCACTGACCCCCAGGCCTTGCGGCGGGCGTAAACCAATAAGCGTAAAAGTAATAGGAGGCTGTGCGACTTATCATATTGTTTTAAAGAGTAGCATGAATAGGGAAAGGGTGTCAAAAAAGAGGGTTTGATTAGGCTTGAGTGGATAATGTTCGGTGTAGTTAATTGGATTCAATCTACCGGAAGGTTATAATAATCCTAATTGATGGTTATTACCGTTATTTTCGCTTGATTGCCCAATTTCTACCCCGCGTAGATTCTCTATATTTACGACTGCACCAAACGATATGAAAGTTTGGTAAAATCGCTCATATTTATTACCCCAATAAACCATTGCGCATGACATGGGTGCACCTTTTCCCTCATTTTTGCCATTGACCAAGAACCGTAACCTCGTATCATATAAAAAACAAATTGCTGTCGCTTTGCCATACACATATTTTTTCCAATGCCCGGTATTTGTCGCTACGGGAACTAATGCTATCACTTCGGAATTATATAATCGATTAGCTTCTTCGCATTTGCGAAGCCAATTTTTTATACTCGTACCATGCTCTTGATCGATCCCATATGGCGGATTAACATATATCGTGGGAAAATTCCATGATTCTCGCAAACCATCATGTTTCGGAAGGTGATATTCTGTAACGGCCTTTACAATTGAATAGCGGTTCGAACATGGATCAAGATGCACAACACCGCCAAAGCATTCTTTCACGGCATCGACGTATTTCTTTGGGGTACCCCAATCTTGAGATTGTCCAATTACTGTGCGGCCCGCTGTCATAAAGAATGCACCGTTTTCCAATTTTTATCTCTCAGAGTTGCCAATTGGGATTGGAGCTTATTTATCGCCTTATTATTAGGAGCGATGACGTTGAACCACTGTCCGATGCGCTTTTTGTTATTTTTGAAGTAAGCTTGCAAGACCTGATCCGCCTCGTAGTCCATCTGAACTTTTGTGAATTGGTTCTTCTGTTTATCAGCCGTGTAACTTGCCAAGAAGGCAGTTCTTGCTGGTTTCAATAGAGGTACCGGATCGAGAAGAAGTTCAGTAATAAAAGCCGACAACCCTTCATCGGTTAGGAAAATCAACCAATCGTATGATTGCGCCAGCACTTTAAGTTCTTTGTTGTGATTATCTGATGTAAACCAGTTGCCATGATTGCTTACGATTCCAACGGTAAGGATAAAGTCACGCAACAATTCCGGATCGCTAGACGTGATAATTTCCTCTGCCAGTTCGGCATACGGCTTTGCGTAGATCTTATTATTGTCCTTATAGATCAGCCCGTATAGTTCACCGGACCGCAATCGAATTTTGTGTAGCGATGATACTGATTTCGCAACATATGCACCTTGCTTTGCCTTCTCAATGGTCTGAGGCCCCTTACCCATCCCTTCTTCAACGCCAACTCTCTTGCACTCAAATATGGCGTAGGGTTTGAAGTGTTGTTCAATAACGGCAATTTGTGCCTTGTCATCCTTTATTGATTTTAAATTCGCCATTAGTTGAGAATATTTCCCAAATCCTATTATGCATGAGTTTCTTAATATTTTATTGCTCGTTAAAAGGACCGATCCAGTTTTGACAAAACCGTTGATTGGAAACTTCTTTTCATCTATCCAGGATAATACACGGGTGGAAGTCAAAGGTAGTTTACTTGCGGGTAAGAGGAGACTCGATTCTCTCAGAACTGGATGAAGCGAGTATTCAACATTATGTGTTATTTCGGGATTACCGAATTCTGCCAAAGCCCTTTCAATGGCTACAGAGCGTTCAAATCCCCAAGATTTCAACAGGTAGAAAGTTATTATCTCTACTAATGTGCCTAAGGCCCTACCTGCTGCCTTCTTTGAGTCCTTGGCATAATGGAAAACTTTTTCTGCCAGGACTTTCTGTAACTGATCAACAGATGTGTAAGACAATCATTTACCCTTTATTTTATAGGTGGCTTGAGAAACCCGCTCTACATCGTCCATTCTTTTCAACACAGAGAACACGGAATTGCGTGGAGTTTTGGAAACCAATTTTACGTTTTTTAATACATGATCAGTTAGTTCTTCAAGGGTCACTGCACCTTTTTTCTTTTTTAGAAATTCTCTGACGATTTCTTTCATCGTAGGGTGGTTCCTAAATCTTTTGATTCGTGTTTCTTCGTTCTTTACCATCCTTTCTCCTTAACGCTCCCATCGTTACTATCACAGAAGCTGCCAGGCTTCATGATAATCAGATTATACAATAGCTAAAAATTTAATAATAGTGCTGTAGGATTTTGTCTGATATCGGCAAGCCTGAATGCAAACCTGCCCCCATATTATAATGTTCATCGGTTCGAGCGTGAAACATGAAAAAATGAGCTTCGGATTTGCCACTCTCGGTTGTCTCATGCATGAAATGAATGTTCACATCCCTGAACCGCGTGTCTTGACACAAGTGTGGAAAAGGGTGATATACTTCGCAGTACCGAGTTATCCAACCTACAAACACTCGTAAATTGAGACCAGGCACGTGAGGCAAGGGAAACCACTGGTGAGATAAATACTCACTGTTGGAATAGAACTGAATATCGGGGAGGTTGCATTATGGTTGATTATTATGATCAGAAGCCGTGGCTTAAGTTCTACGACAAAAATGTCCCTGCAAACCTGACTTATCCTGAAAAACCGTTCTGGGATTTGGTGGGGGAGGCCTTTTCCAGGTTTCCAAACAGGAAAGCCCTGC
>JAPLHL010000265.1 GCA_026389655.1 Chloroflexota bacterium | reverse complement strand
TCTGAAAAATAAAAATTGCCATCCCTATCAAAATCCATATCATCCGGTATTAGTTTATTACCGTTATAGATGGCCGGCAGCACTTTTTCCCTGGTTCCATCTGGATCGATGACTACGATATCCCCGCTTAAGAAACCGCACAGGAAAAGTCGCCCGTCCTTATGTATCTTTACCGATGCAAAGCCGCTGTGTTCAGGATCATCATAAATTATTTTGACCACCTTGTCTGCCAAAGATACTCTATAGATTTTGCCTCCGCCATTAAATGGATCGGTGTAATGAGTGTAACAAAAATAGAGGTTGCCGGTTCTGTCGAATGCAGGCCCTTCCAGTATAGCCTTTGGGTTATCAGTGACTTTCAGCCACAGTGTAGCTGTTATGCTGGGTACATTATCCAGATTAATCGTCTCCCTGGGAGGGACACAACCGTTCAATAATAAGATGGCCAATACTAGTACTATTAACAGGCTTAACCCTGAAAAACGTTTTCTCGCCGAAATTGTTCGATTTTCCATAAATCAGTACCTCACACAACGTTACTTATTTAATATTCAACCCCAATATATTATCTTGCCTCATCACGAGGTGCGATTTCCCTGCCCATGCAGGATGCGGTTATGACCGCCCATTCGACCTGTTCATATTTATTCATCTAAGGCTCCTGTATTCCATATCAGGTGGATTAAACTATTTTTCGCTCTCTAATATAGTGTCTTTTACCTTGTCTAAATCAGACGGGTAAGAGCGGGAACCCCTGAGGAAACAGAAAAAGGCAAGTACACCACCAATACAGATGATGAGCAGAGCCCCTTTTAGGCCGTCCGCTCCGCCGCCAAGCGCATCGGAAATTGGCCCTGCAAGCCAGGGAGACCATGCTCCGCCCAGGACATACATCGAAAATACAGCCATCCCCCGTATTGTGTCGCAACCACTTTTTTAGGCAATATTTTAATTACATCATCCAGCTCGTTCATTACACTCCTTCATTGCCTATGGACCATTGCGCAGCTTGCAAAATAAGTAGGTTTGAGACAATTACGTGCAATAGCCTAAACTGCGCAATATCATCTCTACCTGAAGTTTCAGGTAGCTCTTACTAGTATAGTGGTTGTCAAATTCATAACGACGCAGCGCCCACATCTCCATAAGCATCACTACGTTAATTGCCGCCAATCTGGTATCAGTTACCTTGAAAATACCTGTTTCGCATCCTTTTACGATAATTTGTTCAAAGATATCAACAATCTGGACCGAATAATTGCGGATTTTATCGCGGATCTCCGGGTTAAAGTTATGACTCTCCGTATACCAGAAAGCCACAAGCTCTTTCTGCTCATCGATGCTTTTTATCATGAATGCAAGACTATCTTTCAAGGTCTGTTCCGGCGTGACTTTCTCCAGCACGGCAGGTTGTTCTCTCCGCGCCACACTGAATGCGGCAAGTGCCCTGTCAAGTATAAGGCCCAGTATTTCATCTTTTGACTTGAAATAATAGTACAGGGTACCGGGATTTATGCAGCAGGCTTCAGCGATGTCTCTTAACCCGGTCTGCATATATCCTCGCTTAACAAATAGCTTGGTAGCTTCAGCTACAATCGCCCATTTTTTTGGCGATATTTGGTTCTCAGCAACAAAAATCTGGTCAAGTTGCAATTCTAAATTACTTTTTTTTGATTTCATATTTAGCATCCTTGTTTTTTTACGGATAATGATACCTGCAATTGGAAACTCAGGTCTATCAGTTGATGATGCCTGCTTCCTCCCTCGGTCCAGGACATGATGCACTCCGCTGCCACCTGGTTGCCCTTGGCATACGTAAGAACGATCTCTATTTTCCTGTCAGGCACTGCAGCTTTGACCTTTCCTTCGATCTCCTTATAGGTTTTGAGCTTGTAAGATGACTTCTGTAGGGGGAACTGCATCCGGAAGCGCTCCGGATGGAAGACACTAAACTCCAAAGCATCATTGTAATCTTTCAACCATGCATCCTCTACGATTCTCTTATTACGTTTTTCCAATTCCAAGAGTATTCCCGGCTTTTTGCGGTCCTTGAGCTGGTTAAACATAGGGTATAGGGACCCTTTCTGTTGCGCTTTTCTCGTGTAATTTTCAAGGCGGTCCGTCGAGCCTGGCCAATTAATCAGGTCGGTATAGCTGCGGTCGGTCAAAATCGTCCCATCCACATCGAAATGAAGACAGCTGGCGAAGCACGTCTGCTTGTCAACGCCATTTTCAGACCAGTCAACCAGGACCTCTGCGACCACCCGGTTGCCGAAGGGGATGCAGCAAGCCAAACGCATGGTGCGATCCGGGGCCTGCAACTGAATTTCCCATTCATAGCCCCTGACAGGCACCCTGGGGCGGAGCTTGTCGAGGATAACCTGGCCGTTTTCATCCAACCATTTATTGAATCTGTCTTGTACAAGCTCAATGGGTACATATGGTCTTGCCGGGTCCACAGTCTGAGGATCAAACAGGGTTACACCATATGCATGGGCCTGAAGCGGGAGATGCAGGCAATCTCCTTGCTGGAGATATCTCCAACCAAGATGACAGCAGGCATATGTGTTGTATGCCATCGGCCAGAGCGTCTCTGCCACAAGCTTGTTGCGTTTCTCCTCGTCGCTCAGTTCCCCATCGATTACCCGGTCATGGTAAACAAAATGTAGTGGCACATTGTCGAATGTGTAAAAGTAACCCAGTGAGAGGCCCCTGGTAACTTCCCTGTCAAAAGCGGCCCTCTCACGGTCGGTCAATGGGACTAAAGGCATGTTGCGTTCCTTTTTTTCGTTTGTCATTTCCGATTCTCCCTTGCTTTATCGCCATAATTTCTTTACAGCATATATTTCTCTATTTCCGTCTTACCCTGGCACACCCGTGTCACATGGAGGCAAATAGCGAGCTGTCGATAACCAGCTCGCTGCCACTTGTGTAGCTGGATGCATCGGACGCGAAATAAAGGGCAGCGCCAACGATCTCATCCGGATCGCCCATGCGTTTCATAGGCATGAAGGCTTCAACCAGTTCCCTGGCTTTCTTAGCTTCTTCCGGCGGCAGGAGGGACCAATGTGAGTTCATCATCTTGGTATCAAAGGGGCCGGGAAGTATAGTATTGACCTGGATATTATACTGCGCCAGTTCGATGGCAAAGCACAGTGTTATCATGCGTGCGGCGGCCTTGGAAATGCCGTATATGCTGACATTTGCTTCAGGCTTGTGCCCGGCGACGGAGGCTATATTTATAATTTTTCCTCCGCCCTGCTGTTTCATTATTCTGGCCACTGACTGGCTGACAAAAAACAGCCCTTTTGCATTCAGATTCATAGTGGTATCCCACCAGCGTTCATCTGCATCAAGCACACTGGCCGTCATGGGGCTGGCTCCTGCATTATTTACCAGGATGTTAATCGTGCCGCCCAGTTTAGCAGCGGCCGCGTCAACCATCTTCTGGACCTCTTCCATCTTGCCCAGGTGCGCTTGCACAGCATATGCTTCCCCGCCAAATGATTTAATCTCAGCTACGGTCTCCTCCAGGTCGGCGATCTTACGGCTGGTAACTACGACCTTAGCCCCGGCTTTGGCAAAGCCGACCGCCATGGCCTTGCCCAACCCG
>JAPLHL010000140.1 GCA_026389655.1 Chloroflexota bacterium | reverse complement strand
GGTCTTGGGGCTTTTGCCTTCGGCCTGGGCGAAGATAAGGTAAGCTGCCAGTGCATCAGATAGGGTAGTCACATTATAACCCTCATGCTGACAGCTTAGATGATTGGGGGATGAGTGACTACAACTTTGCGCTACTTTGCCTGTTGTGGGAAAAGCAGCCGCTCCCTGTAGATAGGATGGTATCCCTGGTCGGATTCGAACCGACGACCCGCTGCTTAGAAGGCAGCCGCTCTATCCTACTGAGCTACAGGGACTTATATGGAGTTTAACACATGGAATCAAACTGCATCAACAGCAGGGATAAGGTGGGGAACAGGCGATTTTAGACCATTGCCTGCTTGGGTGATTCGGGCCCTTTAGCAACAGGAGGCGTGGCCTTCTCTGCTTCCGCCGATTTAGAGGGGAGCTGTGTAGGAGATGTGCTTTTACTGTCCGTCACGTAGAAGCCGGACCCTTTGAAGATGATAGGGACGGGGACAAACAAACGCCGAGACTCGGATTTGCACTTGGGACAGGAAGCAACGCTCTCGTCATTGAAGCTCTGCCGGAGCTCAAATTTCGTATTACACTTAGAGCAAACGTATTGATATATCGGCATTAATTCCTCCCGGAACTGTACAATTCATCTAATCAAATTAGCACTCTAATAACTTGAGTGCTAATTTTATATTTTAATTATATTTAGCCGGATAGTCAAGTCCTAATGACACAATCCGAGTTATTCACGGCACTTGTATTGATTGTGATATGCAAACATGTTTACCAGTGATATTTTTCGTTTATCCGGATCACTTCACAGCTACAAACGGCTGTGTTATACTATGTGCTTGCCGGGTAATGGGGAATTTCGGCTAGACTGATGGGATGTGAGGGCTCGTAGCTCAGGGGTAGAGCGGTCGGCTCATAACCGATTGGTCGCAGGTTCGAAACCTGCCGAGCCCACCAGTAATAAGGATGTCTCTCCGATATACATCAATTGAAAATAACCTTGTTAATAATGTGCAGGAATTCATAATCCCACAGGGTAATCTCACTAGCTCACTGTAGCAGGCACTGATGGAAATTATTGAAGGCAGAAATCCTGTTGTCGAGGCGCTGAGGGCGGGCCGTCCAATCAGCAAAATACTGCTGGATAAAAACGTAAAAAGCCAGGGCCCCGTCATTCAAATACTTGAGATTGCCAGGACCAGGAATATACAGGTTGAATTTGTAGACAAGCAATTTATTGAGAAACAGCATGCCGGCGGGGTTAATCAGGGAGTCATCGCATTCGCTTCTGCAAAAGAGTACGTGGACCTGGACGACCTTTTGGATATCTCGAAGAAGAAAGGGGAACCTGCATTATATTTAATACTGGATGGTATTGAGGACCCGCACAATTTGGGCGCAATCATTAGGACAGCAGATGCAACAGGCATTCATGGCATTATAATACGGGAACGGAGGGCAGTAGGGATTACTCCGGCAGTAGTAAAAGCTTCTGCAGGGGCGGTGGAATATGTGCCTGTAGCAAGGGTGACCAACATCTCCCAGACCATAATCTCCCTTCAGCAAAATAATGTATGGGTTATTGGCATCGATATGAAGGGTGATACGGACTACACCAAAGTAGATTATAAGACGCCGACGGCTATCGTAATAGGCGGGGAAGGCAAGGGACTATCAGAACTGGTGAGCAAACGGTGTGATTCCCTGGCATCCATTCCAATGAAAGGCAAGATCGGTTCACTTAACGCCTCAGTGGCCGCTGCCGTAATAATGTATGAAGCCCTGAAACAAAGACGCGGATAGACGTGCATCCCTTTATCTATATTCCGGCGATTCTGTATTAATCGTGTCCCTTGACATAACGGAAAGCCGATTTGGCGGCAGTGGCCCCGTCGCCAACAGCGGTAACAACCTGTCGAGCCGAATTTTTCCTGATATCACCAGCGGCATAAAGGCCCGGTACACTGGTAGACATCAGTTCATCTGTAATAATGTTCCCTGATTCATCTAAATCGGCCAGGCCTTTTACAAGGTTACTATTAGGAATCAAACCGACTGCAACGAATAGCCCATCAACTTCAAGGGTGGATTTAATTCCCGTTTTCTTATTTATCAAGTTCAGCAGACGGAGCTTCTGTTCCCCTGTAATGCTTTCAACTTCTGAATTCCAGATCATTTTGATCTTTGGATGAATCAATACAAGGCGCTGAAGAACCGCACTGCCGCGCAACTGGTCGCGCCGGTGGATAATAAAAACGCCTTTCGCATGCTCGCTTAGTTCAAGCGCATCCCCAAGCGCTGTATCACCGCCACCAACTACAGCCACAACCATATTTTTAAAAAGGAATCCATCACAGGTGGCACAATAGGATACACCGCGCCCTTCCAAACGTGCTTCGCCGTCAACTCCCAATTTTCGATAATCAGCCCCAGTAGCGATAATCACAGATTTAGCTGTGTATTTCTCATCTTCGGTTGTAATTTGAAAAGCACCATCAGCCCGGATTATGCCTGTTACATCAGCGGTTTCCATCTTCAAACCAAACCTCGCAGCCTGGTCATACATCTGTTGCCCAAGATCCATGCCCGTAATTCCCAAGGGAAACCCCGGATAGTTGTCGACATGCCTGGCATTTATGATCTGTCCACCAAACATACCACGTTCAATTAAAACGACACTGAGACCATACCTGGCCGAATATAAACCAGCCGTCAATCCGGCAGGACCACCGCCGAGAATTACAACTTCATACTCTTGCATTATTGCCTTCCCCCTTTGGAGTTAGTAGACATAATATTATTTGCGGCTATGATATTTTTGATAGACTTCTTTCAAGTGCTTATTTGTAACATGGGTGTAAACCTGCGTAGTACGGATGCTTTCATGCCCCAGCATCTCCTGCACTGAGCGTAAATCGGCGCCGCCGATAAGCAAATCCGTGGCAAAAGAGTGCCTCAGAGTATGCGGATGGGCATCGAAGGGAAGGCCTGCCTTCCTGGAGTATTTCCTGACAATCAACTGTATGGACCTGGCGGACAACCGCATTTTCTCGCCCTCCTTTTCCTCCGACCTATCGCGGCTATACCGGATGAACAGGGGCTTAAAATCGTCTTTGCGCACCGCCAGGTACCTTTTTATCCAGTCGGCGGCAGTGTCAGACAAAAACACAACACGCACCTTATTACCTTTGCCTTTTACGCCAAATTCCTTGCGTTCAAGGTTAATCTGGTCACGGTTCAACCTTACCAGTTCGGATACCCGGAGACCGGTGCTAAACAGCAATTCAAGGATGGTCCGGTCTCTAAGACCGAGCTCGTCGGATATTTGAGGACTTTCCAGCAGACGCGTGACCTGTTCAGGATTCAAAAAACTTATTACACGGTCTTCTGTCTTGGAAAGATCGATTTTATCGGGGTTAAGGGTATTGATATCCCTCTGAGTTATTAAATAACGTAAAAAAGACCGCAGTGCAATGATATAGTATGTCTGCGTTATGTTTTTCAGAGAGGCTCCATTTTTGTTGACAAAACCGGCAAGAAAAATCCGGTATTTATGTATTGTATCCAGATCAATATTTTCAGG
>JAPLHL010000332.1 GCA_026389655.1 Chloroflexota bacterium | reverse complement strand
TGGCACGCACACGGTTACCCGTTATCTCAGCCCCGTTTTTAATCACATCTGCTTTCCGCAGGTCAATCCTCACAGAGCTGTAGAACTTTAAGGCCCTTCCTCCCGGGGTAACCTCAGGACTTCCAAATATTACGCCGACCTTTTCACGCAATTGGTTAATAAAAATAACAGCAGTATTCGACTTACTGATCTCGCCGGTCAGTTTTCTAAGCGCCTGGGACATAAGCCGGGCCTGCAGGCCGATGTGCGAATCACCCATTTCGCCTTCAATTTCGGCTCTCGGCACGAGAGCGGCCACACTATCTATGACTACGACATCCAGTGCATGTGTCCTGACCATTCTTTCTGCAATATCCAGCGCTTCTTCACCCGTACCAGGTTGCGCACCCTTCATCGCATTTACATTGACACCACATATAGAAGCGTAATTTGTGTCTAAGGCGTGCTCAGCATCTATATAAAGTACGAGCCCTCCCGTTTTCTGCGCCTGTGCAATAATATTTAATGCAAGTGTAGTTTTGCCTGATGCTTCCGCTCCAAAGATCTCCGTAATGCGTCCGCGCGGTATTCCCCCAACCCCTAGCGCGAGATCAAGGCTCAGCGATCCAGTCGGGATTACCTCAACTTTTACTTTCGCCAATCTCTCCCCAAGAGACATAATTGATCCTGCCCCGTACTGTTTCTCAATCTGACTGATCGCCAGATCCATCGCCCGCTCTTTTTCAACTTTCACTTTATCCAATTCCATTGCTCCTCCTGCTAACAAAACTACTATTTTTCATAGTTTTGTATTTAATTTAGGCTATTCTAACACAATTGTACTATAATTAAAATAGGTTTTACAAAATATTTTTCTAAAGATAATTTTAGTTTCTATTTGACTGTACAAACTGCATTGAGCTAAATTTTATACGAGGTAAACGATATGCCTATATATGAATATGCTTGTCCTAAATGTAAAAGTAAATTTGAGTTACTTCGCCCGATATCTAAATCAGAGGATAATTCCGAGTGTCCCAAATGCAAAACGCCGTCAAAGCGTGCCATATCTAGATTTGTATCACGAGCCAAGGATGATATGAGTTTCCTCAACCATATGCCGGCTTCCACCGGGAATTCCTGCAGCGGTTGCAGTTCTTCTAACTGCTCGTCCTGCGGCCATTAGTCAATATTTCTTAAAATGTAGCTGCCTAGCGAGTCAAACCCGCATTAAGTAGCGACGCCCTCTTAATGAAGAAAGCCGCAAGCCAGATGATGGCAGCTACACCGATTATGGTAGAAACGATTAGTATAGCAGCATCGTTGAAGAATCCTTCAGGGAACATCATTATCAGGTAGTCTTTGGAGGGATCCAGTATCCAAAGATCATTGGTGAAGCTTATATAGTGGAACAATAGGAACAGGCTATTGAAGTCAATCAGCGCCCACACAATAAGAATCCCGGTCAGGGCCGCAGTGACGATAGAGCCAATTTGAATTCCGGTCAGTACTCGCTGTAATCCACTTCTGAAATACAGATATACAGCCAATCCGATAAACAGCAGGATAGACGCAACCTGCAGAGTTGTGAATAGCTGGACTATATTGCGAACATCTTCCATGTGAACAAGTTCCTTTTCATTGTACAAAGGAGACTGCTCGCCATGTTTGGTTACCGTTAGCTGCGGCGTCGTGCTCTTCCCGCTAAAGTAATCGACCATCTGCTTGGCAACTTCGCCCAATTGAATGTTGCTTATTCCTGTCTTCTGGCTAATGTGGTATTTATCAAAACCGGCCTTATACAGGTCTGTTGAATGCGAATAGATATGCACAGTTGTGGATACTATCAATACTGGTATGCAAAGGACCAGTAAAACAAAAGCCAGCGACGATATAAACTCCAGTAACTTCATTTTCATATTGTATTGTCCTCTATATATAGTATATTTGCTATTCAACCTGCGCCCCGAAATCTTGTGTTATAATTTTCGCACAATTCTTCTGGTTGTGCTGTATGTTCACCCATCTACATGTTCATACCGAATATAGTCTTTTAGACGGCTGTTGCCGTATTGGTCAGCTGGTACATAAGGCCAAAGACCTCGGCATGAACTCATTGGCTATAACCGACCACGGCAACATGTACGGGGTGATCGATTTTTATAAGGCCGCGAGAGAAATCGGCATCAAACCCATTATAGGATGTGAGGTTTATGTGGCCTCCAATGATTACCACAGCAAGGACCCGGCGGACAAATCAAATTATCATCTAACACTTCTGGCTAAAAATCATACTGGTTACCGTAACCTGATTCAATTAGTCACATTGGCCAATCTCGAAGGTTTTTACTACAAGCCCCGGATAGACAAGAAGCTGCTTGAGAAGTACCGGGATGGCCTCATTGTTCTATCGGGTTGCGCTCAGGGTGAACTGGGACGGCTAATACTACAGAACCGTCATGAAGATACGCTGGCTGCCGCCAAATGGTACAAAGATAATTTCGAGCATTTTTACATAGAGATCCAAAAACACCCTATAGCCGACATTGAAAAAATAAATGAAAACCTCGTACAAATCGCCAAAGAATTGGATATCCCCCTGGTCGCTACCAACGATGTTCATTATGTCAACAAAGAAGACGCTTACATTCACGACGTTTTACTCTGCATCGGTACCAACTCCACCATCAATGAGGAAAAACGGCTAAAAATGGCCGGTGACTATTTTTATTTAAAGACCCCCCAGGAGATGAAAGAGCAATATGCGGATATGCCGGATGCCATCCGCAATACAGAGATTATCGCCGACCTGTGTAACGTCGAAATTGAATTCGGGAAACCCCATCTCCCGCAGGTCCAACTCCCTGCCGGTAAAACAGCTCAATCACATCTTTCCGTGCTTTGCTGGCGAGGTCTCAAGGAGCGATGGCCCGATGCGGATGTAGAAGCTGAAAAGCGTCTGGCGTATGAGTTGGATGTGATCGAAATAACCCAGTTTGCCGACTATTTCCTGGTAGTGCATGACCTTGCATCATTTGTAAGGCAAAAGGGTATCTTTTTCGGAGTGCGCGGAAGCGCAGCGGCCAGCCTTGCACTGTATTGCCTCGGGATTACGGATATAAATCCTCTTACTTATAAATTAGTATTCGAACGCTTCCTTAATATAGAACGCCGTGAAATGCCTGATATCGACCTCGATTTTCAGGATGATCGCCGCGATGAAGTAATTGCGTACGTAAACAGCAAATATGGAACGGACCATGTCGCACAGATCATAACGTTTGGAACACTTGGCGCCAGGGCAGCAATAAGGGATGTAGGACGGGCACTCGGCATGAATTACGGCGCGGTTGATCAGGTAGCCAGGCTGATTCCAGTCCGTCCCAATATCCGTCTGGACGACGCCTTGCTTGAAGTTAAAGAACTTCAGGAAATGCACGATACAGACGATCAAATCCGCAAGCTGATTGATACCGCTAAAAAGCTCGAAGGCATATCGCGGCATTCCAGCACACACGCCGCAGGAGTAGTGATCTCCAGAGACACTTTGACTGAATACCTTCCGCTCCAACGCGCCAGCAAAGATAGTGCGCAACATACTGCAATGACACAATTTTCCATGGAAAACGTCGCCAAGTTGGGACTTCTGAAACTGGATTTCCTTGGACTGGCAAACCTGACCCTCCTGGCCAAGGCGAGGGAAGTTATCCGGCAAAACCATGGCATTGAGATTGATTTTCTCAAAATACCGCTGGACGATCAGAAAACATTTGAATTGCTATCTTCAGGAGAGACTACAGGTATTTTCCAGTTGGAAGGCCCAGGCATGCGCCGCTATATTAAAGAACTCAAACCGACTAAATTCATGGATATATCCGCTATGGTTGCTCTCTACCGGCCGGGGCCTATGGAGCATATCCCAACCTTCATTAAAGCCAAACATGGTCTTGAATCAGTCCGTTATCCGCATAACGATTTGATTCCAATTCTCGAAGACACGTACGGGATCATTGTCTACCAGGACCAGGTATTGTTCGTGGTTCAAAGGTTTGCAGGATACAGCCTGGGACGTGCGGATATAATCCGCAAAGCCATGGGTAAGAAAAATGCGGAGACCATGAAGAAAGAAAAGCAAAACTTCATCGATGGCGCCAGGACAAAAGGTTATACCGAGCAGGAAGCCGCGGCTGTGTTTGCATTGATCGAGCCGTTTGCCGGCTACGCATTCAACAAGGCGCACAGCGTAAGCTACGCCCGTATCGCCTATGAGACCGCGTACCTCAAAGCTAATTATCCCATCGAGTATATGACTGCCTTTCTAAATACCTATTACGATAAGGCAGATAGGCTGGTTACAGCTATTGGCGAGTGCCGGCGTATCAACCTGGACTTTAGACAACCGGACATCAACCATAGCTACGCCGATTTCGTAATTGAAAAAGACAATGGTACCCGTGCTATACGGTTTGGTCTCTCTTCAATAAAGAATGTTGGATCAAATGCGGTGGCGCCGATCATAGCAGCACGCGACCAGAGTGGAAAATTCAGCACCATAGAAGATTTCTGCCGAAGAGTCGACCTGCGCAACATCAATAAAAAGGTCATTGAGAGTTTGATAAAAGCCGGAGCACTCGACTGCCTTGGTCAGCGCGGCTCATTATTGTCCGCCCTTGAAAGGATAATGTCCCTTTCACAGCGTGAGCAGAAGCAAAAAGAGTCCGGGCAATCCAGTATGTTCGATCTATTTGGACAGAATGTAGATGTACCCTTGCCTTCTCTGAGCCTGGAACAATTCGACGTCACTCTTCAGGAGAAACTGGCGTGGGAGAAGGAACTGATGGGGGTCTATTTTTCCGAGCATCCTCTGGCAGCCCTGGCATCCAGGCTGGCCGAATACTCAAGCGTTATGTGCGGTGAGATCAATTCCGACATGGCGGGAGAGAAGGTCGTCGTCGCAGGAATGATTACTTCCACAAGGCTTGTAACAACAAAAAATAACCGCATATTCGTTGTAGCGACCTTCGAAGATCTGAATGGGAGTATTGAAGTCACGGCATGGTCGGATGTTTATACGCAATCCCAGGACTTATGGATTGAGGGTAACATACTTATTATCGAAGGCACGGTCAAAGTCAGGGATGATCGAGTCAATGTGAACTGTAACAGAGTGCATAAATACGATCCTGATACGAATAAAGTCAGCGATGGGAAAAACACGTATTCAGCACCACCTAGAAAGCTGACCATTAATATGAAACAAAGCGAAGATACTGCAAAGGACGTAGCCTATCTGCAAAGAGTGATGGAGATTTTACGTAGATATCCCGGCAAAGACAGCGTGCAGCTTTCTATCCAGAAAGACAATAAAATCACACGCATGGATATGCCTGACGTAAAGATAAACTACTGTAATGAGCTAATCAAGGAACTCAGTTTCACTTTTGATAGATAAGCCCTTGCCTGCTCCGAGTTTAATCGCCGCCGACAAATTCCCTCATATACTTGTTTACCAATTCAGGCTTTTCACGAACGACCCAATGCGATGCATCCGGTATTCTCTTGATCAGTACATTCGGGACATATTGCTCCAGTCCCTCAAGGCAACCCGTCAGTAATGCAGTATCCTTCTCACCCCATATCACGAGTGTAGGCACATTGATTTTAGGTATTAGTTCTCCTATGGACGGTTTCTTCAAAGCTTCCTCGAGATTTTCAAGCGGCTCAACATTGGTTGCCCGATAGTAGTTAAGTCCCCCGGTCAAAGCACCAGGTTGCGACCATGCCTTGATGTATCCTTTAACATCGTCTTCTTTCAATACTCCACTTTTGATCAGGTCTCCAAACGCCAAATTGAGTAATAGTGAATAATTATTTTCCGATAGTATTTTTTCTGCTTCGGGGCTTCTGAAGAACAGCATGTAGCTGCTGGCTTTCCTTTGGGCAGGATTGTGGCGCAGCTCTCTTTCCATTGTTGCAGGGTGAGGCGAATTAATAATTACCAATTTTTCAAGATACTGCGGAAATAATATAGCGAAAGTCCAGGCTACACC
>JAPLHL010000525.1 GCA_026389655.1 Chloroflexota bacterium | reverse complement strand
TGCGCAGGCTCTGGGCGCAGAAATCCATGGCCCATCCCATTTCTACCCGTGTCGGATCGATATCCAGCCGTTTCATGCCGGATAATGTTTCCAGTTTCCTATCGTCATAGTTACGCTCATGCTGCATGCGCGCTGTGAGAGCAACCATGGCCAGGTTGTGTGCGTTGGTAATATCGTTAATATCGCCGGTAAGCCCCATGGAAAACTCGGTCATAGGGATGAGGAGGGCGTTGCCTCCTCCGGCCGCAGTACCCTTGATGTTCATGGTGGGGCCGCCCGAAGGTTGCCTGACGCAGCCGCCCACGTTTAAACCCCGTCTTCCCATCCCTTCCAGCAGGCCGCAGGTAGTTGTGCTCTTGCCTTCACCGAGTGGTGTTGGAGTTATACCCGTGACCTGGATATATTTGCCGTCGGGCTTATTCTTAAGCCTGCTCATGATTTTGGCATGGTCGAGCCGCGCCACCTTACCGTAAGGTATGACCTCATCCTTTTTCAGGCCCAGCCTCTTATACCAGTCGCCCGGTTGCGGCATGTTTATTTCCGCTTCCTCGGCGATCTGCCAATCGCTCATTTTTAAAGGATCATATGGCATAACTGTTGTCTCCGGCGCCCTGTCGAAAAGGGCAAAGATTATTGTTTAATACCAGCCGTGCGTTCGGCGGACTCAATAGTATTCTGCAGCAGCATTGTGACTGTCATGAGCCCTACCCCGCCGGGTACGGGCGTAATAGCTGAGGCCTTCTCCTTGACGTCTTCAAAATCAACATCGCCCACCAGGCGGTAGCCTTTTTCCCTGGTTTTATCTTCCACGCGGTTCATTCCAACATCTATGATGACAACCCCTTCTTTGACCATATCAGCTTTAATGAAAAGGGGACTGCCCATAGCGGCCACCAGTATATCGGCCTGTCTCGCAAAATATGGAATATGCGTGGTGCCCGTATGGACCACCGTAACTACGGCGTTAGCGCCCTTTTTCTTTTGCACCAGCAGGGCGGCCAGGGGTTTGCCTACCAGGTTGCTGCGGCCACATATAACCACATGTTTGCCGGACGGGTCATTGCCGGTCCGCATCAACATTTCCTGGATGCCGTGGGGCGTACAGGGGAGGAAGCAGGGCTGCCCGCGCAGGAGTTTGCCCATGTTAACAGGGTGAAAGCCGTCCACATCCTTTTCAGGGGAGATATAGTAGAGGACCTTTTCAGTATCTATATGACAGGGCAACGGGGTTTGGACCATAATGCCGTCGACGTCCCTGTCCTTATTCAGGTCGTCCACCGCCTGTATTACCCTGGATTCAGGTGTCTCTGCCGGGAGGCGGATGGTTACCTCGCGCATGCCGATTTCCTGGGCGCCCTTTTCCTTGGACTTGACATAAGATAGAGAGCCGGGGTCTTCGCCCACCAGTACAACACCCAGGTAAGGCGTCTTACCCAACGCTTTCAGGCGGGAAACCCTTTCTTTAAGCTCGCTGCGTATCTCAGCGGATATTTCGGAACCACTTATTATCTTTGCTGTCATTGACTATACCTTAACAAAAATTAGCAGTATATTATACAGTCTAATCGGGATAGAATTAAATTCGTCCTCTCAAATCATGCAGAACGAACACTCATAATGCAGTTTTGTAAGGCAGCGCAACAAATGTTGCCAGAGGATATCACCAGATAAAGGGAATTAGCCTGTATTTCACCTTTGTCATATATTCTTCGTAGCCCTTTAGCTCGTCGCGTAGTGCGCGTTCTTCCATCACGGCGCGGCGTGCCGTGAGAGCGACCAGTACGAAGCCCAAAATAAGCCCGTACCATGATCCGAGAAGAAGGGTTACTCCCGGGACAAAGAGCGTGAAGCCTGCATATAGAGGATGGCGTATATACCGGTAAGGTCCCGTTGATACTACTTGCTGCCCGCGGTCCTTCTGTATCCTCACTGCCGGCGACAGGTATGGATTGGTCCTGTAAGCCAGATAGAAGACGCAAAAGGAACACAAAAGGATTACTGCTCCCGTTATTTGGACCCATGTTGGTACCTGTGACCAGCCAAACCGGACTGCGTCAAGAGGCATGAAAATGAGCCATGCAAAGAAGACGATGGCTATCACTGTCATCAGTACCTTATCCCATGATTTCTCATCCGATTTCGATAACCCGGTCATGCGTTCATTCAACAAGTCCGGATTCTGCTTGAACAGCCATATACTGGCTGCTATGGTAAAGCTGAAGAACATGATCATAAAGGCCCATCCGGCGGCCCATGCTATGGTCCCTGCCGGGAGAAAAAGGGCCAGGCCAAATATCAGGAACATGCCGGCTATCTGGAGGGCGAGAAATCCTACGTTGACTTTCATGAATAATAATTCCCCGTCCGATTTATTCGGCCAGTATTTCCCTGGCCATTTGGGCGGCAGGGTTTACAGCCGCGGAGACGGCATCGGTGAGGACGGTGCTAAACTCGTAGGCGTCCGGTATCTCTATGGCTATGATGCTGATCCTGGAGGGCAGGTTGATCTTCAGTATCTTGCCGATGTCGAGAGCGGTGGGAAGATCAACGTCATGCGGCGAAATTGTGTGCTTGGTAACGCGGAAATCGTCCACTTTCAGGCGATAGATCTCACCGGGTACTCCGTTGACCGTCTGGATGGCATCTACGATGATAGCCTCATCGTAATCTGCTATCAAATCGAGTATGGCGAGGCCCGAGACATCGTTAGCTGTCAGTGTTACTTCGCCGGGCGGCGGATTCTCCTGGAGAGCCTCAATAACGTGAAAGGCCACGCCGTCATCACCGATGATGGGATTGCCTATGCCGAGGACAACTTTTTTCATGCGGTAGGCGTTTCGGCTGGCACTGCCTGCGGTTTGGAGGCAAAATAAGGCGCCAATAGTTTTTTGGGCGAGACTACATTTCCGGGAAGGGCTGCCTGTTTAAAATCCAGTCCCAGGGCCACTGCGATAAGTTGTGTGATAGCCAGGACAGGCATTTTGAAGCCGGCTTTATATTTACTGTTCACCGCTGACTGATATACGTCAAGCGCAGTGTGGCAAAGCGGGCAGGTTGTCGTAACCATGCATTGGGCATCGTGGTCCTGTGCATTCTGCAATAGCTTGTATATCAGTTCGATGGCGACATCACTCTCAGATATAACCAGTGAGCTGCCGCAGCAGCGTGCCTTAAGGGGGAAGTCTACCGGTTCCGCCCCCAGGCTTTTCGCCATCTGGTCCAGCCAGTTTGGAAGTTCGCTGTCGTCATGTCCATAGGTCGGCCTGACCTGCTGACACCCGTGATAACAGGCGACCTTAAGGCCGGTAAGCGGCCGTACAACTTTAGCTGCCAGGCCCTTCGGGCCGATATCGTTAAACAGTACCTCGACGATATGACGGATTTTAACCGTTCCGTTATAAGTAAGCCCCACGGCGGATAGCGCCTCTCGTATTTTTTCGGCCAGCTTATGGTCTTCTTTGATCAGGTCGTTGGCTTCCTGGAGGATTGTATAGCACGAACTGCACGGAGTTACCAGGTCCAGGCCGGTTTTTTCCGCCTGGGCGAGCACACGGGCTGTTATACCTATCGCTTTTACCTTATCGACGCCGCTGAAAGGAGATGATCCGCAGCAGGTCCAGTCTTCAAGTTCGATAAGTTCCATGTCAAGGGGTTTGGCGATGGCATGTATGGATTCTTCAACCGGCGCTCCGGTCGCTTCCATGGAACAGCCGGGGTAGTAAGTGTAATATCTCACCGGCCACCTCCTGCCGACAGCTTATTGATGATTGTTTTCAACTCCGCTGTCCCCTTGACCTTTTTAGCAAGGAGAGGCATCCGTTTGTGGGTGAGCAGGCTCAATGCCATCGGTATCATCTTGATTGCTGCGAAGGGATTGGTTTTCAGATAGTATTGAAACATGAAGCCGAATTCGTACACGCGGCCGTTATTAATGATCGAATCGGTGAACGTGCGGTACATCGTCGTGGTTTTGGTAGGCGGCTTATAGCCTTCTTTGAGGGCTATCGATTCCAGGCCGTGCATGATATTGGCAGGCTTGATATCGCGCGGGCACCTGGCAGTGCACAGGTAGCACGAGACGCAGAACCATATTGAATTGCTTTTGAGAAGCTCATCTTTCATTCCTGCGCGCACCAGTGATATTACCTTGCGCGGAGTATATTCCCAGTGTGTGGCCGTGGTACATGAGCCGCTGCAAACGCCGCATTGAATGCATTCGTTTATCTTATCGCAGGCCGGCAGGCTGGCTACTTCATCGAGAAATGTTGTTGCATGCACGTTATCTCCCATTTCTCTATCTCCTTCCAGTAGGAATTTGGAAATTATACACTATACCAGTATCCCTTCGATTTCGGCATTAATTTGCTCGTTGGTGAAATGCTTATGGATGATGGCGCCGCTGGGACAACCCGCAACGCACGTGCCGCAGCCTTTGCACAGCGCCTCATTTACGCGTGAGACCTTGTCCTTCTCAATATACGATATGGCGCTGTAGGGGCACAGAAGGTTGCAGACCCTGCAGCCCGAGCACTTGGCTTCGTCAATGAAAGCCGTATCTGCCTCAATCTCCACCTTGCCCTTATTTATTAATGCCAGTACCCTTGCCGCAGCCGCTGAAGCCTGGGCGACAGTATCCGGGATATCCTTCGGACCCTGGCAGCACCCGGCAATAAATACTCCGTCTGTCATGGTGGCCACAGGATCAAGTTTGGGGTGCTTTTCGGTGAAGAAGTTCTCCTTTCCGCACGAGATGTTGAACTTGTGAGCGGTTTCCTGGGCATCTGCCTGGGGCTCGATGCCGCTGCAAAGCACAACCATATCAACTGGCAACCTGCTCTGTTTGCCAACGAGTGTGTCCTCGAATTGGACGATCAGCTTGCCCTTCTCTTCAGGTGTTTGGGCTACATCCGTAACCTCTCCAGGCCTGCCGCGGAAAAATACCGTTCCCTCTTTCTGGACACGGTTGTAAAATTCCTCGTATCCTTTACCGAAGCTCCTGATATCGATATAAAACTCGTATACCTTTGAGCCGTGTATGTGCTCCTTCAGCAGGTGCGCGAATTTCATGCCGTACATGCAGCATACCCTTGAACAGTACTCATGGTACTTTTCATCGCGGCTGCCAACGCAGTGTACGATGGCAATGCTTTTAGGCTCTTCACCATTCTTCAATAATACCTTGCCTGTTGTCGGCCCGGCCGAGTTAACCATGCGCTCGAACTCCAGGCTGGTGATCACATTATCCAGCCTGCCGTACCCATATTCCTTGATGGGTGACGGGTCGAATAACTTATAGCCTGTAGTCAGAATGATGTTGCCTACCTCGATATCGAGTATCTCATCTTCCTGTTGGAAATTGATGGCATTTCTTTCGCAGAACTTCTCGCAGGCGCGGCATTTGCCCTTCAAGAAAAATGTGCAGTGTTCCTTATCGATAACCGGGACGTTCGGAACGGCTTGCGCAAACGGTGAATAGATGGCCTTGCGCTTGGTAAGCTTCTCATCGAACTCGCTATCGATCTTTATCGGGCATTTTGTGCTGCAGATGCCGCAGCCGCTGCAAAGGCTGGCGTCGACGGACCGTGCTTTCTTCCTGATCTTGACGCGGAAGTTGCCTACGTAGCCTGATACATAATCTATCTCGCTGTAGGTTAGGAGTTCGATCTGGGGATGTGCTCCTACCAGGCTCATCTTGGGGGTACGGATGCAGGCGGAGCAATCCAGCGTCGGGAACGTCTTATCGAGCTGCATCATATGGCCGCCTATGCTGGGTTCTTTCTCAACCAGGTAGACCTTATGGCCTGAGTTGGCTATTTCCAGCGCAGCCTGGATGCCTGCAATGCCTCCTCCGACGATCAAGGTATCGGGATGTACCGGTACCTGCTTATTTTCAAGAGGCTGATGGTAGTAGATGCGGCGGACGGCGGCGCTGACAAGGGCTTTGGCTTTCTCAGTGGCCTCTTTGGGATTTTCGGTCACCCATGAGCAGTGCTCCCGGATGTTGGCCATCTCGAAGTAATACGGGTTAAGTCCGCCTTCCTGTACCGCCCTTCTAAAAGTGGGTTCATGCATCTGTGGAGAGCACGAAGCCACTACGACCCGGTTGACACCGAGCTCTTTAATATCTTTCTTAATCAGGTCCTGCCCGGGATCGGAGCACATGAACTTATAATCCCGCGCAACTACCACGGAGGGCAAAGTCCTGGCAAATTCAGCTACTTTCTCGACGTCAACAATGCCGGCAATATTACTGCCGCAATGACAGACATAAACACCGATTTTGGGTTCCATCATGGCCTCCTCAGAAAGACAGCTTGGCTCTTTAATTTGATCAAAGCTAAAGTCAGGGTAAATGCGGGCATTTAATTTTCATGATTATAGCACTGCGGATGATATTCAACAATGCTATTTTCACATATATCAGTCAGGGGTGCTTTCTTGCCTGGTGAAAGTCGATCAGGATCTGTTGAGAGCTGTGGTGTTAAAAACCTGCTGAGAGAAGAGAGAAATTATGAGGCGGTTTCAACTGTCTATTGAATTCAAGTTTTTTCAGGCTGACTGACGTTGGCGTCACGTATCTTGCGCAGCACGCTCATAAATAACTGGCGTTCCTCATCGGTAAGGTTTTTATAAAACATATCCGTAACCAAATAGAATATGGGCGGCCATAACGTGTCGACCATTTCCTCGCCCGCGGGTGTCAATGTTATAAATATTTTGCGCCTGTCAGTTCTGGAATGACGCCGCTGGATGAGCTTACACTTCTGAAGACTGTCAATTACCAGGCTGATGGATGCGGTTTCGATTGGCAGGAAAGGAGATAATTCCGTCAGTGTCATAGGCCGCTGCACATACGAAAGGACCATTAATACATCAACTTGCGATGATGTCAGTTGTCTCGATTTGACGACGCGTGCTCCGTTTTTTTTATATGTATTATAAGCTTGATTGAATAATCTTACAGTCGCTAGGACATCATATGGTAATGCAAGCCCGCGTGGCCATCCGCTAGTAATATTGGACCTACCTGGACGTTTTTTAGTGGCCATAATAAATTTGTAAGCTATTGAAATTCAGGATTAATGTTTAATACCACTTTAAAATAAAGTGACTTTGCTGATCAATTATTCACTATGTGTTTACTAATTGTCAAACTCAATAATAATTATGTAGATAAATATTTTGAAGATAATAGTTATGTACTTGACAAATATGCAGCCAAGTAGTAAATTTGGCACGTAATTTCGTGGGGTTTTAATTAGTCTGGGTGGTGTACTTAGTTGCAGTAGATGAACGAACTGGTCAGAAGGCATGTTTATGGGTACAGACTGGAATAAGTTTAAAGCGGCAGCTAAACGTGCGGCACATATCGACGGATGGCAAAGCAAACCCCACTACGGGCTCCTGCCTGAACTGGAGAAAGTGGTCGGGCCTAAGCTGCCTAAACCAGGCACTTCTTACAAGCTATAGACCAATATGAAGCAGGCTGCGGTTCGGGTGGATAAGATTTTCCTGATATAGCATTCTCCGCAAAGTAGTAAGTATTTATTATAAATTATAGGAGGAATATCATGGCAAAATACGGTAGCCAGGAACATGCTGACCAGTTGATGGAGGCGATCAATTCCAGTGCCGAGTACGAGGAAGCGGCTAAGACCTGGGAAGGCGATTTCTATCTCATCACGGAGAAAGGCGGACCCATTAAGGAAAATATTTATACTTACCTCGACCTGTGGCACGGTAAATGCCGCAAGGCAGTGGTTACCAAGGACGATAAGGAATTTAACCCCGAATTTACTATGGCAGCCACTCTGGACGTCTGGAGAAAGCTTCAAGATAAAAAATTAGACGGCACTCAAGCCCTGGTTACACGGCAGATGAAATTGAAAGGTAATATGTCCAAGATCATGAAAAATATCAAAGCTGCCCAGGCGCTGACCAACGCCACTAACAACGTGCCTGTGGAATGGCCCGAATAATTACATTCCAGGCGAGGGCATAAGAGTGAGGTAATATGTATTTTTACACGAGTCCGTTTATTGTCTTTGGTGACGATGCACTGGTGCATCTAAGGACTATTTTGGGTAAACGTGCCCTGATAGTTACAGATAAAAATATAGTAAAGCTGGGACTGGCTGATTTAGTCGGTAAGGAACTAAAAGAAGCAAACATAGAGTATAAGATATTTGAAGATGTTGAGCCCAATCCATCATTAGATACGATCAGAAAAGCCGCAAAAATGGCTGAGGGTTATAACCCGGATTGGATCATCGGCCTGGGAGGCGGTTCATGTCTGGATGCAGCCAAGGCGGCCTTTCTTGTTTATTGCGTGCCCGGGCTTGAACCTGACGGTATCAACCCTTCAGAGACGTACAATACCCGCCTGAAAGCCAAATTGATGGGCATCCCTACAACCAGCGGTACGGGAGCCGAGGTAACATTTGCTGTTGTCCTTACAGACGTGGAATATCAGCGTAAGCTGGCAACCGGCAACATGGAGGCTGTCCCTGACCTTGTGATACTGGACCCACTCATGGTCAAGGGAATGCCGCCCACTATAACAGCCGAAACCGGGATGGATGCTCTGACTCATTCTATTGAAGGATACTGCACTACCTACCGTACAAGGTTTTCCGACGGCCCCGGGATAATGGCTGTCCGTAGCGTTTTTGAGTTCCTGCCACGCTCTTATAAAGACGGCTCCGACCTGGAGGCCAGGCAAGAGATGCAGTGGGCAGCTACTCAGGCAGGGCTTTGCATGAGCGGCGGCAACGCCGGAGTAGCGCACAGCCTGGCCCATTCATTGGGGGGCCTCTTTCACACTCCACATGGCAGAACGGTGGGGCTTTTTCTCCCTTACACTATGGAATACCAGGCAAATGGCTCTGTAGAAACCAAAGCTCGCTATGCTGAAATAGCCAGGTTCTGTGCAATTGCAAATGGTTCAGACGATGTCTGCGCCAAAGCTCTGATTGTCAAAGTCCGTGAACTGGCTAAAAGCTTGAAACTGCCGATGTCCCTAGGAGACGTGGGCATTGAAAGGGCCAAATTCATGGCATCCATGGAGGGCCTCGTGGAACGGGCAGCAAGCGAGGCTATGACTATGGCTGTCCATCGTATACCGGATGAAGCAGATATAGAAAAACTATTCGTTTACGCATATGATGGTAAAAGCGTAGATTTTTAGCATTAATTATCGTGTAGTTAAAGCAAATCGAGGCATATGTGCGGCTGAGATTGATAGCTGTACATATGCCTTAGTGGTCACGGATAAATACCGTTTTTATAAAATATCCAGGCTTTCGGGGTCAGCCAGAATAAAAGGAGGTCCACTGTAACATGATAGATTTTAAGATGTTATTTACTCCCTTTAAAATTAGGAACCTTGAACTTAAGAACCGCATCGTTATGCCGCCGATGACCACCAACATGGCTGATCCTGATGGCAATGTCACAGAAAATATGATCAATTATTATGCGGCACGCGCCAGGGGTGGAGCAGGCTATATAGTAGTTGAAGCAGCCTGCGTAGAGCCGGCGGGCAAACTGATGGCGCTGAGCCCCGGCATCTGGGATAACAATATGGTGAACGGGTGGAAAAAACTGGCTGCTGCGTGCCATAAAGAGGGGGCAAAAGTAGCTTTGCAGATTGGCCATGCGGGCAGGCAGGCAACATCCATGTTTACTTTTGAAACTCCCAGGGGGGTATCTGCAGTGGCGGACCCTATGCTGCAAGAAATGCCTGTTGAGTTTACGTTGGCTGATATCAAGGAATTGTTATCTAAATATGGAGATGCCGTAGTGAGGGCGAGGGAAGCCGGGTTTGATGCGGTAGAATTGCACATGGCGCACGGATACCTGCTTTCCCAATTTCTCTCACCGCATTCCAACAAACGTACTGATGAATATGGCGGC
>JAPLHL010000293.1 GCA_026389655.1 Chloroflexota bacterium | reverse complement strand
ACCACGACCATAACTGGGGCGATGTGGAAATGTCGCACAGCTTTGCTGGATGGGGCTGGGGGCGGATGTTCGATCCGAAATACACCTTCGTGTACGGCTGGTTCATGCCGTTTAAAAAGGATGATCCACTTATACCCTCACTATATGTAGCCAAGGGCAGCGAGCCCATATTTGCTTCACCCGGCGTGAAATGCACACTGAGCCGGGAAGTCCTGCACGAAGAGAGCGGCAACTCGATACCCACGGAAATCGTGATTACAGGCGGATCCAAAGACGTGGACATATATTGCCACTTGGATATAGTAAAGGTCCTGGACTACATGAAAACCGATGCCGACCCGGGCGGGTTCACAACTAACTACTACCGGCGCCTGAATAAATACGACGCCCGCATCAAGATCGAAGGCAAGACAGACGAAGTGAGCGGCGAGGCATTCAACGAATACGTGCTGCTGAGGTAGCTGCCCGGGCATTTACGGCACTCCTGCTGCAGGTAAGTGCCGGATAGCGTATACTTCAACATTGAATGAACCATGGAGAGGCCGACGCGGTCATAAAAGGTATTTCAACGCGGTGAAATCCAATAATCGGTGAGGGACGTATAAATGCCGAGAAAATATATTGCGGCCGTATGCCTGATAATCAGCATTGTATTTATTACAGTTACTTCATGTGCAGGCCCCACACCCCAACCCCCAGCCGAAAAAAAGATACTGAGAGTCGGTTCAATCATGCCATTTACAGGCCCGGCAGCCCTATGGGGGCAGAAGATAAGGCCCACCATGGAGATATTTGCCAAGCTGGTCAATGAAGACGGCGGAGTAAAGATAGGCAACGACAGGTACAACGTTGAAATGACCTTCCTGGATGCCTACGGCCCCGCCCCTGCCTCAGCCGCGGCCAGGAACCTGATATACGATCACCATGTATCGGCAATCGTAGGTTACTTCGGCCTTGGAATAGCAGCCATCGCACAGGTGACCAACCCTGAAAAGGTGCTACTGAATATGAGCACCATCGGCGGTATAGACCCCTTCCCGGTCAAGGATTCCTACGTATGGTATGGATACCCGGTAATGAATTTTGCCGTTTACCAGGTGATCGCCGCCATGCAGGCATTCCCCCAATATCACACCATGGCATGGACCGGAATAAGATCGGGAGACCAGACACCGGAGCCATTGTTCGCCCCTACCGATGAAAGACTATTGAAGGAATTCGGCATCAAGAGTGTACGTGAATATTACCCCGAAGGGACGATGAACTTTACCCCTTACCTGACCAAGATGGCCGAAAAGGGTGTGGAGGTGATCTACTGCATAGGCACGCCACTGGAAGTCGGACTGATGGCCAAACAAAGGCATGAAATGGGCTATAGCTGGCCAATCGTCCAGGCGGCCCCGGGATTGGAACTGGACGTGATGAAAGGCATAGCCGGCAGCGAGGAAGCAGTGCAGGGCATAGTGAGCGATTTCCCGGTACCCTGGGAGCTCAAGAAGGTAACCGTCGCCCCTAAATACCTGACTATGGCAAAGAGGATATGGGACAGTTGCAAGGAAGATTACGGCACAGAGATGTGGTACGGATCATGGGGAGGTTCCGCCACGAACAGCATGGGACAGTTATTCGAAATCCTCGAACAAACCGGGACTACCGACCCGGATGCAGTAATGAAGACTATACGGGGAGGGACCTTCGATTCGTTCTTGGGAAGATATACACTGTCAGGTGAAAAAGATTATGGATCAAATTCGGTCTTCGGCTATCCCTGCTCTCTGGGCATAATAAAAGGCACTAAAACGGTCTACCTGGGCGAGTACCCCATGATGGACGTAGACCATCCTTTCGTTGAAATGCCAAAGTAAAAAGCCCGCGGGGACGGAAGGGCTCCAGTTGCTGATTAAAAGGAGGTAACAATGTCAAGAAAATCTCTTGCGGCAATGTGCCTGATCATCAGCATTGTATTTATTTCTGTCACTTCCTGTACATCCCCCACGCCCCAACCCCCACCCGAGGAAAAGACCCTGAAAATCGGCTCCATTATGCCATTTACAGGCCAGGCAGCCCTATGGGGGCAGAACCTGAGGCCCGGCATGGAAGTATATG
>JAPLHL010000071.1 GCA_026389655.1 Chloroflexota bacterium | reverse complement strand
GCACAACTTCTATATCACTTGACCAAATTAATCTTAATAAATTTTGGAGGTTCCTGATATGTTCGAAATGTCCAGGTTCTCTTTGAAGGGTAAAACTGCCATCGTGACTGGTGGTGGACGTGGGATAGGTAAGGCTATTGCTATTGGCTTTGCCAAGGCAGGCGCTAAGGTTGTACTTACCAGCCGTAAAATCGACGATCTTGAAGCTACGGCCAAGGAAATCAGGTCGTTCGGCGGAGAAGCTTTTCCCATACAGGCGCACCTTGGCAAAATGGAAGAGATTCAGAAAATGGTTGACTCAGCCATGGAAAAATTGGGCGGCAAGATAAATATACTCGTCAACAATGCTGGCGCCAGCCCTGCTATGGGCAGTGTGCTGGATGCCGATGAACGTCTCTGGGAGACGGTCATGAACGTTAATGTCAAAGGTATGTATTTTACCAGCCAGGCTGTTGCCAGGATCATGAAAAAGCAGGGCAACGGCAAAATCATCAATATCTCCTCGGTCGACGGTTTCAAGCCGGAGCTAGGTGTCAGTGTCTACTCCATATCTAAGACTGCTGCCAGGGCTATTACCTGGGCCTTTGCCTCCGAGCTTATCCGTTCTAATATCCAGGTCAATACTATTGCCCCGGGTCCTTTTGATACCAAGATGATGAGCTCACACTGGTTTCACCTCACACCGGAGGAAGCTAAAAAGCAAAGAGACCTGCTGGAAAAATGTCTCCCTGCGGGTCGCATGGGCAACCCGGACGAGATAGCAGGCGCGGCGATCTATTTGGCTTCAGATGCATCCAGCTATACCACCGGCGCCGAAATTGTTATCGATGGCGGCGGTCTATTAAGCAATATCCTTGTAGCAGAACAATAAGCAATCTGAAATACATGCGAATTAGCCCCGCCGGGGCTTTTCATTATAAAGTTAGCCGATATAGGTAAATATAAACTATACTGATATAAGCCTGATCAAGTACCCGTGAATTGTGGTAAACCCGGTTAGCGGCAAGGAAAATGGGTAGTATGATAAAGTATTCTATAATTTCTCAGGTGGAATAATGCAGGATATAAAGTACCTCTTTGAGCCACGCTCTGTGGCGGTATTGGGCGCTTCCTCAAAGGCCGGGAAGTTGGGCAATACCCTTGTCAGCAATCTCATTTTTAGTAAATATAAGGGAAAAATATATCCTGTAAATCCTTCCGGCGGTGATATACTGGGTCTGGCTGCTTATAAGGATGTTGCCGATGTGCCGGGAGAGATTGACCTTGCGGTTATTGTCATCCCTGCCAACGTGACGTTTGAAGCAGTAAAAAGCTGTGCTGATAAAGGCGTTAAATTTGTGGCCATCATCACTTCCGGGTTTGCCGAGATAGGTAATGCCGAAGAAGAGCGGAAAATGGTTAGCTATGCCCTTGATCATGGCACTCGCGTGCTTGGCCCGAATATTATGGGGATATACTCTGCTGCTGCCAGGATGAATGCCACTTTCGGCCCCGGCGATATTGCCTCGGGAAATGTCGCCATCGTGACTCAAAGCGGTGCTCTGGGAATTGCTATGATTGGCAAGACCAAGGTAGAGAACATTGGTCTGTCAGCTATCGTATCAGTGGGCAATAAGGCGGACATTTCCGAGATCGACCTTCTTGATCACCTCGCATCGGATGCAAATACCAGGGTGATCATGATGTACATCGAAGGCGTCACGCATGGCGAACAATTTGTAGACGCTCTTAACAGGACCTCCAAGATAAAACCTATTGTTGTGGTTAAGTCGGGTCGGTCCAAGCGCGGCGCAATGGCCGCTGCTTCACATACCGGTTCACTGGCTGGAGAAGACAAGGTCTTCGATGATATCGCCCGGCAGTGTGGTGTACTTCGTGCTGAGAGCCTGCAGGAAGCTATGGAATGGTGCAAAATTCTATCCACTGCTCCTGAACCTGTGGATGACAATGCAGTCATCATTACCAATGGGGGTGGCATAGGTGTGATGGCAGCGGACGCCTGCGAGAAATATAATATCAATCTCTACGACAACCTGACTGATATGAATAATACTTTTTCCAGTGTTGTGCCGAAGTTTGGCTCCTTGAAAAATCCCGTTGACCTGACGGGTGAGGCCACAGCCGAAGATTACTTCAGGGCGATTAATTTTGCTCTTTCCAACAATAATATAAGCTCAATACTGTGCCTCGGTTGTGAGACTGGTGTTTTCGATCCTGAGAAGTTTGCATCCCGTACTGAGGAGTTGTACTTCAGCAACAAGCTGCAAAAGCCCATCGTATTCTCTTTTGTTGGTGGTGCACGGCTTGAGGATAATATACACCGCCTAAAATCCGAGGGCGTGCCTGTTTACAATGATGTGCTGTTGGCTACCTCATGTATGGGCGCGGTCTATTACAATACACGCCAGAAACAGGATTACGCGCCTGAACTGATCGATATACCAATTGATGACAAGGCCATACAAAATGTTATCGACGGTGTTAGAAAGGATGGCAGGGTGTTCTTATTCTCCCATGAGTCGCAACGTATTATGCGTGCTGTGAATATAGCTAACCCTGTCAGTAATATCGCTCACACGCTGGAAGAGGCCGTGAAGTATGCTGAGCAAACAGGTTATCCCGTTGTAATGAAAATCGTATCGCGTGATATTTTACATAAGAGTGATGCCGGTGGTGTGGCTCTCGATATTGATAATGAAGCTGAAGTTACGGACGCTTACGAGGCCATTCTCCAGAACTGCCGCCGTTTTAAGCCTGATGCTGTGATTGAGGGTATAGAGGTATCCGAACAGCTCAAGCCGGGCGTGGAGACCATAGTCGGCGCCCGTCGTGATTTGTCCTTCGGCCCTATCGTAATGTTCGGGTTGGGCGGTATATACGTTGAAGTCATGAAAGACATCGTCTTTCGTGCCTTCCCGCTTAACATCAGGGAAGCCAACCGCATGATAACCCAGATTAAGAGCTACCCCTTGCTCCTGGGTGTGCGCGGCGAAACGCGCAAGGATATAGATGCGGTTGCCGATGCTATTTTAAGGGTGGGTACTATTATTAAAAGGTTCAAAGATATATCAGACATAGAGATTAATCCGCTTGTTGCTTACGACCATGGGGACGGGGTCAAGGCGGTGGATGTTCGTATTCTACTTTCCAGGCAGGAGGCAGCAAAATGAAGAATTTAATTATTGGGTCTATGGACTCTAATTCCGGTAAAACAAGTTTGATTATCGGTCTGGCCAAAGCGTCGGGCAAGTCCTTTGGCTACATCAAGCCCCTGGGCGACCGCCTGGTCTACCGCAAGAAACGTGTTTGGGACTATGATGCGGCGTTAATGACCAATATCTTCAAACTGGAGCAGGAACCGGAGAACATGACGGTTGGCTTCGAGCATTTGAAGCTGCGCTTCAAATACGATGAAGAGGGGGCTCGCAATCGTGTGCTTGAGATGGCCAAAGACGTTGGCGCTGGCAAGGATGTCCTGTTTGTAGAAGGTGGCAAGGATATTGAGTACGGCATCTCATTCTATCTTAGTGTCTTATCTCTGGCTTCGTATTTGAACGGAAAACTGGTCTTGATTGTGGGAGGAGAAGAAAACTATGTTGTCGACAACGTGATATTTATTAAGAAGCACGTGGCCTTTAATGACATTAATTTCGGCGGCGTTATTATCAATAAGGTCCGCAACGTGGATGACTTTAAGAATATATATGTACCTCTAATTCAGAAGACCGGGATAAACATCCTTGGCATAATTCCGTACGAAGAGCAATTGACGTTTTTCTCCATGGAATACCTGGCTCAATATCTGTTGGCCAGGGTTATAGCTGGCGAGCAGTGGATTAAGTGCCGCGTGAGCAACGTCTTTGTCGGCGCCGCTTCGGTAGAGTCCGTTTATTCGGATGCCAGTTTCCACAAGGAGAGAAAGCTCATGGTAACCAGTGGCGACCGCTCGGATATGCTGCTTGCCTCGTTTGAAGATAAATGCACGGCTGCTGTTGTGCTTACCAATAATATCCTGCCTCCGCAGAATATACTCGCCAAGGCCTAGGAAAAACACATACCCGTTTTGCTGGTCCCCTATGGCGTGTACGAAACAGCCAAACAGATCGAAGCTCTTACCCCGCTGATAACCAGCAGCAATACCACCGAGATCGACCTTATGGCAAAATTGGTCAAAGACCACGTCAATATCGACGCCTTATTGGGATAACCCGTACCAACGGATGGGACATGAACTCTAACCACTGGCCGGACCGTCCTGGGGGCGTCGAAGAGGATTCGTACCAAGCGAAACGTGAGCCTGTCTTCAGAAAAACGAACACGTTCGTCCTGAGGGCGTCGAAGAGGATTCGAACCAAGTGGGCGTCGAAGAGGATTCGTACCTAGCGAAACGTGAGCCTGACTTCAGAAAAACGAACATGGTCGTCCTGTGGGCGTGGAAGAGGTGCTTTGGCCCCTCTTATTAAAATGATTCCCTCTCCCTTGGGAGAGAGCCAGGGTGAGGGTATAAATTAAATGGTCATTGGGAAGCTGGCATAGTATGCCGTTGCAATCTCCTGGCCTATTTCCCGTTATCATGATTCTGTGGCGACATTAGGATGCGATGAAGGACCGCAAGCCCTTCATAATAAAATATTCCCCTCTCCTTTGGGAGAGGGCTAGGGTGGGTACCAATCCCATTATCAATCTCACGGCGACATAGTGATCTTACGTACCCAACGTCATGCGGCACGAATATTAAACATGGGTATGGTTCGTCATGGGGGCGTCGAAGAGGGGCTTTTGCCCCCCTTATCAAAAATTTCCCCTCTCCTTTGGGAGAGGGCTAGGGTGAGGGTATTAATTCCCCATCTGCTTATTTGCACCCCGTTATATCCGCTGTTATAATCATTTGGCACTTTGAAGCATACTATGTTCATATAAGTAGCTGATCGATCGATCTCACGCACGGTGGCGGGGGGTCTTCATTTCTTCTGGAAGGGAGTTTAAGAATGTCAGACGAAAAATCCCAAAAACTTGAGATCATGAGGCATTCGGCCAGCCACATAATGGCTGAAGCCGTAAAATCATTGTTCCCCGAAGCCAAATTCGGCATCGGGCCGGCCATCGAGGACGGTTTTTACTACGACTTTGAACTGCCCCGGACGCTGGCAGCGGAAGACCTGCCCGGCGTAGAGGCCAAAATGAAGGAGATAATCGCCGCTAACCTCCCCTTTGTTAAAGAGGAGATCACCTCCAAAGAAGCGCTTAAACTCTTCGCCGGCCAGCCCTACAAGGTCGAATTGATTAAGGACCTCGGCGAAGAAAAGATCACCATCTACAAACAGGGGGATTTCGTCGACCTGTGCCGTGGCCCTCATGTCAAGGCCACCGGAGAAGTCAAAGCTTTTAAACTGACCTCCGTTGCCGGAGCTTACTGGCGCGGTGATGAGAAGCGCCCCATGCTTCAGCGTATCTACGGCGTTGCTTTCGCCAAACAGTCCGACCTTGATGCATACCTGAAGAGGATCGAAGAAGCGGCCAAGCGTGACCACAGGAAGCTTGGCAAAGAGCTCGACCTGTTCAGCCTTCACGAAGAGGCCGGTCCCGGCCTGGTTTACTGGCATCCCAAGGGTGCTACTGTCCGCCAGCTTGTTGAGGATTTCTGGAAGGCCGAGCACAGGCGCCGCGGCTATGATATCGTCTACTCGCCGCATATCGCCAAGGTTGATCTCTGGAAGATCAGCGGCCACTGGAATTTCTACCGTGAGAATATGTATTCCCCTATGGAAATCGACGAGATTGAATATGTCCTGAAGCCCATGAACTGCCCCTTCCATATCCTTATGTATAAAACGCAGATTCGCAGCTATCGTGCTCTGCCTATGCGCTACGCCGAGTTGGGTACGGTCTACCGCTATGAACGTTCCGGCGTGCTTCACGGCCTTGCTCGTGTCAGAGGCTTTACGCAGGACGATGCGCACATTTTCTGCCGGCCTGACCAGATAGAATCGGAAGTAAAGGACGTTGTTGAGCTCGCCCAGTTCATGATGAAATCCTTCGGGTTCGCTGAATACGAGATGATGCTTTCCACCCGCCCCGAAAAAGCCGTGGGCGATGCTGAAAGTTGGGACATGGCTACCAACGCCCTGAGGAACGTGCTGGAAAACCTTAAGATTCCTTATCATGTTGATCCAGGCGAAGGTGTTTTCTATGGCCCCAAGATCGATGTGAAATTAAAGGATGCCCTGGGCAGGCTCTGGCAGGGCCCCACCATCCAGGTGGATTTTCAGATGCCCGAACGTTTCGATGTTTCCTATGTGGCTGAGGATGGACAGGAACACCGAACTGTCATGATTCACCGCACTGTCCTCGGCAGCATGGAAAGGTTCTTTGCCTGTCTTGTCGAAAATTATGCAGGTGCCTTCCCGCTATGGCTGGCCCCTGTGCAGGCGGTCATTATTCCCATCGCCGACCGTCACGCCGAATATGCCGGCAAGCTTGCTAAAGAGATGAGGGAAAAGGACTTCCGTGTCCAGCTTGATGACAGGTCCGAGCGCATGAACCTCAAAATCAGGGACGCTCAGTTGAATAAAGTCCCCTATATGCTGGTTGTCGGCGATAAAGAGATTGAAAACGGTAAGGTCTCAGTGCGGCTGCGCACCGGCGAGGACCTGGGCA
>JAPLHL010000512.1 GCA_026389655.1 Chloroflexota bacterium | reverse complement strand
GAAGTCGGTAACACCTGAAGTCGATAGGCTAACCCGCAAGGGAGGCAGTCGCCGAAGGTGGGACTGGTGACTGGGACGAAGTCGTAACAAGGTAGCCGTACGGGAACGTGCGGCTGGATCACCTCCTTTCTAGGGAGTATGATCTCCTAGGTCGTTCGATGGTAGAAATACTGTCGTACTTTTTGAAATCAATTTTTCTTCCTTCCACTATCCAGATGTTAAGGTTTTTTATTTGTAAAAGTATATCTACCCATTGACTTCGATGGTAAAATTAAATCACCAAGCTATGGGGAAAGCGGTGGACCTACCTTTACTTGGACCGGTTGATTTTACTATAGAAGGAAGCTGAATATTTCCAGAAATGATATACGACGCATCAAAATATGTATTTGATCCCCCGCCCCTTATCTCGAGGGCTCATAAAATCCTGATTAAACCCAGCGCTAGCTATCCCCACTCTTACCCGTTTAGTACAAGCAGGGAAATGCTCGGAATAATCATTGATAAGATCAAACAGGTTAGCGATGCCGATATCATCTTCCTGGAGGGAACGGTCAGCGGGGAATCAGTATATCCTATATATAAATCACTTGGATACGATTTCCAGAGGGTACTTATGCTCGATGTAAGGGATTGTATCTGGGTCGAAATTGAAAATCCTCTTCCTCACCCGTTTGCCGTTGCCACATTTTGGGTACCCAACGTCGTACTGTCCTGCGATTACCTTATAAGCGTCTCACCATTCCGCACAGTCGGCAACCAGGGAATACTGAGTGTAAGAAATTTGTTGAGCCTGTTACCCGTGAGTAAATATAGAAAAGGGTCTGGGGGAGGTTGGGGCGCTCTCGATGAATTCGGATGGGACAAGGTGCTTGCAGACCTTTATTTCACGCTTCCCTTTGACCTCGCAATCATTGACGGGAGAAAAAAGTTCAGCTCTGCCGATGAGTCTTTTAAAGGCAAGACGGATAATCTGGGTAAGATATTCGAAGGTGAGCCCTACGATATTGACCGGGAAGCTACAGCCATGGCAGGACTGGATACTCAATACCTGGATGTCATCAAGGCCGGCAAAGCCGAACTCGAGAGCTAGCCTCAGTACCTTACATCAAAACCGGGATATTGCCCCCTATAAGCGGACCACGTGCTATCGATATTCTCTATCAATGCTTCAGGTGGGCCTATTTCCAATTGACGTAACAGTTCTTCCAACTTGGGCTTATCACCCTCCGCTTCTATCTCCACGTCTCCGGTTCCAATAATATTTTTTACATAACCCCTTATTCCCAGCGACTTGGCCACACGGGAGGTAAAAGCCCTGTAGTAAACCCCCTGCACGCGCCCGTGCACAACGGCGTTTAGATGTACTAGATCAGCCATCCTTCGTCTATCTGAATACCCGTTGCCTCAAAGCTTCGTGTCTTATTCGGGGATCTCTTCCTTTCTCTTTTTCTTAACTACCTCGACCTCAGGTGTCTGTTCGAAAATAGAAGCCATGGTTGTCTTTTTGCTGTCTTTCTTAGGTTTTTTTACTTCTTTCTTTCCCTTATCTTTTGAACCCATAATAGTGCTCCTTATTTCGTATTACATGCTCATTTAAGTGTATCAAATGGATACCAAGCTAGTAAAGATATGCCTGGTGTATCGGGGTCTCTTGAAATAAACCTGACCTGATCCATTAGATAGTGGCCTTCGCAGTTCTTTATTATTTAAAGTCCACTCTTTTCTTATAGATTGATATTTTAACGGGATGATGAATAGGCGAAACCCATGGAATATTAACATTGAGTTGGCAGAACCTTGACTTTTAGCTTTGATTTATCTATACTTCCCTTTTGTCGTCCAATCTAGCCAATAGATTTGATGTTTAGTTGCCCGAGTGGCGCAATGGCAGCGCAACCGACTTGTAATCGGTAGGTTAGCGGGTTCGACTCCCCTCTCGGGCTAGGATCTTATGATCTTAATGGAGAGGTGCCGGAGCGGCCAATCGGAGCAGACTGTAAATCTGCCGCCCTAAGGGCTACGTAGGTTCGAATCCTACCCTCTCCACCACTAAGCTGTTCTTTTTTTGTAGATTTAAAATATTTTATAGTATAATTTGTAGTCGCATCTCCGTGATGTGATATATAAGCTTATGGCAATTTGCCCACATAGCTCAGTTGGTAGAGCACGTTCTTGGTAAGAACGGGGTCATCAGTTCGAATCTGATTGTGGGCTCAGAAATGA
>JAPLHL010000524.1 GCA_026389655.1 Chloroflexota bacterium | reverse complement strand
GATCGTCCGCTCCCATCGCGAGCTCCGCCGGGCGCAGGCGGTGGCCCGGGAGCTGGAGAAGATCGCCTGGACGATCCGCCGCAGTCTCGCCGGCCACCACCGCAGCCTGAGCAAGTTCAAGCAGCGCGTCGGCGACCTCAGCGGCCAGCTTCTTGAATTGTTTGCCCAGCAGCCAGAAAGATATTGCGTTCCTCAGACCACCGAAATATAAATGACCCGCAACACGGATATCTGCATTCTCCCGTACTTCACCATTCTTTTTCCCTTCGGCCAGGATTTCCCTGAATATGCCCGCTATTACCATGGAGCCGTTCCAGACTTCTACGGCTTCACTCCAGGCTTTTACATTCAGGCTTATGGTTTCCAACCATGACAGTTGTCTGTTTTGCTCACGGAAGTCAAGATAGAACCATGTCATTTTCCTTAGCTTGTTCTGTGTGCCTTTTATCCCTGTCAGGTGTTTCTCAAGGTCAATTTTCATATGCCTGGTTTCTGTGTCTATGATGCTGAAAAGCAGGCTTTCTTTGCTGTCGTAATGCTGATAAATATTGGCCTGTGATACAGCCGATTTGCGGGCGATATCACGCATCGTGGCCGCGTTGAAATCACCCTGGGAGAAGACGCTTATTGCTGCATTAAGGATCCGTTCTTTGGTTGCCTTCGGGTTACGTTTTATCATTCAAAAACCTCTGTTCCTGCCGGATAATACCTCTCAAGGATATCGAGCCGAATGATGTTTATGGACTATATTGAACGGCATTATACTGCGAGAAAATGGATAAGCAGATAATAACCGAACAACGATCGGTTGTCAACGGCATACTTGATCGATGGTGATTTTTGTAGGAAATGAAAGTTGGTTAATATTGACAGTGATTCATACTTTTGATATCTTTAGAATATATATTCTAGAACCATTATTCTAGAAGTATAGATTTAAAATATATAATGAGGACTTTTAGTGACAACCAGGAACTTATTTCCCAGCGAAGGGAACAGATTGCCGCGTTGTCATCGCACCTATTGGCTAAGAAGGGTTACGACAAGACAACGGTAAAGGAAATATCTGAAGCCTGCAAAATGCCTATGGGGATGTTATATCACTACATAGAGTCAAAAGAAGATATCCTGACCCTGATTTTTGATCAATGCATCGTAACGTATGACAAATGGTTCGTCCATGCCAAAGAGTATCTTGAATCCCTGCCGGCCGCGGAGGCGCTATCGAGATCCATTGATGAATTTTACCACCTGGTTGATGAGCATAAGGACTATACCGTGCTCTTTTTTCAACAGGCAGTATCCCTATCCAGGGATAACAGGAAAAGAGTCCTTGATTGGGATAAAATGGCAGTGGGGACATTTGAGCAGCTCTTGCAAGCCGGTTGTAGGACAGGCGAGTTCACGGGACACAATACTACACTGGTTGCGCAGAATATAGTTATTAGCGGAGAAATATGGGCGGTCAAGCGCTGGGCATTAAACAGGCTATTTACCATAGATGATTATATTAACGAGCAAACCGGTCTTATATTGAGTGCC
>JAPLHL010000430.1 GCA_026389655.1 Chloroflexota bacterium | reverse complement strand
ATTATCTTACTGGCATTGTCAGCAGCGGCATGTTCGGTTATACCGCCATCCGAGCAAACCGCAGTACTCAGCACTGCCACGCCACCGGAGATTACGGCATTTACTGCCAGTCCATCCAAAATCGAAAATGGCTCAGTGGTCACGTTGCAGTGGCAAGTGAAAAATGCAGATAGTATCGTAATTGACAACGGGATCGGTCCAGTAGAACCGGAAGGCAGTCTGCGAATCAAACCTTATGAGCTAACTGCTTATAACCTTACTGCTACGAATGAAGCAGGCAATGTTGGCAGTGCAGTCATTGTAAATGTCATCCCCTTTGTAAGAATAGCCAGCCCGGTTAATAGTCAGACGGGTACGTCTGCAGGTATCCCATCCAATTCGCTGCCCCGTTTAATTAATAATGAATCATACGTATTTTTTAACGGGGCCGTCATGGTGGGCGCCGACGAACATTATATTGTCCTCCGTAACAATCCGAATGCGCACAAGCCTTCGTGGACAGAGCTTAAGGCTTTCCTGGAAAGTGATTCGACTGATAGGCACGCTTATATAGCGGGCACATATACATGTGGTGATTTTGCCGAAACGTTGCACAATAATGCAGAGGTGGCGGGCATCAGGGCAGCTATTGTGGCGATTGAATTGAAATCGCCTGTGATGGCCGGTGCAATACTCAACCATTCGCTTAATGCATTTGAGACCACTGATCGCGGTATAATGTACATCGATGATACATCGTCCTCCTCAGGTTATTATGCTGATAAAGTAGCCAGTCTGAAGATAGGAGATGACTATACCTGTGTCTCAATTTTCCCGCAGAGAGGACAGCTTCAGACGTGGCCAAGCATGGGTAAGGTTCTGGCAATTGACATATTCCAGTGGTAAAAGAGCTGCAATCCATGATGACTACCGGGGAAAACCGATTAAACTCATGTGCCGTGGCAGCGTTATCTAAATATGAAGGAGCATTAAATAATTGTGAGTAAATTAATTGATAAATTAAATAATCTGAACAAAACTGATTTACCGGCTATGGGATTTCGTAAGGCTGATCCGGAAGAGAAACGGGCGTCCATGCTTGTACTGGCAGAAATTTCGGGAAAGCCTGAAGATGAGATTAAGGAAATAGCCAATAGCGGGATTGCCGGGGTCATTATAGACAGTGCGGGACTCACCGCGGCAGCGCTATCGAGGTGTCTGAAAAACACCAACAACCTGGCCGCCGGTATATCGTTGCCGGGCAGCAAAACAGGCAGTAGCTTCAAGCTAATATCGGATGGCATAGACTTTATCGTCTTTGATGTTAAGTTGCCCATGGCAGCATTTGAAGGCAAGGAAATTAAAGATACCGGTAAGATATTGAGTGTAGATGCAGGTATTGAAGCAGGTTTGCTTCGGTCTGTGCATGACGTCTATCCCGGTATTGATGCCGTGATGATTGATCTGAGGATTTCTACACTGACTATGGAAAATATGTTGAGTTGCAGAAGGGTGTCAGATTTTAGTGGGCAGCATACTGTAGCACTGGTAAATAAATCATTAACCGCTACGGAACTAATGGCCCTGCGTAATGCAGGCGTGAAAGCGCTGGTACTTCCACAGGACACTACGGTCGAAGAAATGAAATCCGTGGTGGATGCTGTTTCGGCGCTCCCCAGGCAGGACAGGAAAAAAGGTAAAAAAGCAGTTGCCCTGATACCACAACTCGGGATGGCTCCCGCTCCGAAGGAAGAAGATGAAGGTGACGGTGACGGTGACGGCGAATAGGGCTAGGGTATTTTCAACATAAAATAAAAGGCCTGCAACGTGTCTCAGAATCTTTGGCTCTTCCTCATTTCTGCTGTAGGTATATCACTGACAGGTGTTATGCTGCCCGGACCGTTGACGGCAGCTACCATCGCAAGGGGATATAATGACAAGAATGCGGGCGTCTTGATCGGGCTTGGCCACGGAGTAATCGAGCTGCCTATCATAGCCCTTGTCTACTTCGGCTTTGCCTCGTATCTCACTATACCGGTCGTGAAGCAGATTACGGGCGTAGCTGGCGGGCTATTGCTGATAGTCATGGGGTTAATAGTGTTTTTTACCTTCAATAAACCGTTGACGGGTTCGGCAGCAGCCCCTTACGGATCGCTGGTTACAGGCATAGTTATGACCGGCGGTAATCCTTACTTTTTCTTGTGGTGGGCTACAATCGGTGTGGCTCTGATAACCGGTGCGGTGGCTTTCGGAATATATGGAATCGTACTTTTCGCTATCGTACATTGGTCGTGTGATATCGTCTGGTTGCAGATACTCTCAATGACTGTATTTAAAACGAGGCATCTGTGGACCCCTGGAGTACAGAAGGTGATATTCGGCATTTGTGCGCTGGTGCTGATAGGATTTGGACTCTGGTTTGGGATCTCGGTGTTTCTTTAAGAAACCTGGAATCAGCAGCTTTGCTGCAAGGACTGGAAATACTTTCCCTCGGTCTTGATGGATGGAGCTATTACCAATTTAGATTTCTGGAATTCCCTGATAGTCAGTGCCCCGCATACACCCATAGCGTTTCGCAGTGCGCCGACATAGTTTTCAGTTCCGTCGGTAACATGTGACGGACCGAACAAGATTTTTTCCAGCGGACCCTTAATTCCTGTTTTTATGCGTGTTCCCCTCGGAAGAGTTGCAGAAGGCTGTGACATACCCCAGTGAAATCCTTTGCCCGGGGCTTCCTCTGCACGGGTCAGGATTGAACCGAATACGACGGCATCTGCGCCGGATGCGAACGCTTTGCACATATCGCTGCCGATGCGGATGCCTCCGTCGGTAACGATTGAAACATACCTTCCCGTTTCTTTGAAATAAACGTCACGTGCTGCAGCACAATCAATGCTGGCAGTTACCTGCGGTACGCCGACTCCGAGCACTTCCCTGGTCGTGCAGGCCGCGCCCGGCCCGATGCCTACAAAAAGGCCGTCAATGCCGGTCCTCATCAGTTCCAGGGCTGCGCCGTATGTGACAGCGTTGCCGACCATGAGCGGTATACGAATCTGCCTGCATAAGTCGGTGAAACTGAGGCCTTTGTAACTTTTAGAGACATGCCGTGCGGTGGTGACTGTGGTTTGGACGATGATAATGTCAGCGCCAGCTTCTTCGGCCACCGGGGCCAGCCTTTTGGTAGTAGCAGGTATCAGTGACACGGCGCAGACCGCTCCGGCTTTTTTAATCTTATGGATCCTTTTGGCTAAAAGGG
>JAPLHL010000358.1 GCA_026389655.1 Chloroflexota bacterium | reverse complement strand
TGATCGCTCCAGCCGTGGTAGGCGCCGCCAACCTTGATGACCTTCTTTTTCTTGGTGAATGAACGTGCGGCACGGATGGCCGCCATATCGGCCTCGGTGCCTGATCCCAGCATGCGGAACATCTCGACCGCCGGCATGTGGTGGTTGATCAGCTCAGCCAGCTTGAGCTCATATTCGTGGAAGAGGCCGGTGACCGGCCCGCAGGAATGCAGCAACTCTATCACCTTCTCCCTCACGGGCGCGTAGTTATTGCCGAGCACGATAGGGCCGCCAGCCTGCAGGAAATCTGTATATTTATTGCCGTCGGCATCCCAGAGGTAGGCGCCGTCGGCTTTTTCGATAGCAATGGGGAAGGGATGGTTGAAGGCCAGGTTATGCTGGACGCCGCCGGGGATGAACTTTTTGGCTTTGTCGGTCAGCGATTTCGAGCGAATACACTTTGTATCGAAATAGGCCAGGTATTGCTTGAGCTTATCCTCACGCACCCTTCTCAGCGGCTGGTCGACCAGCGCATAAAGACGGCGGTAGATATCGTCAACATCGGGATATTGAGAAATTGCATATTTCTGAGTATCAGTCATAGTAACTCCCCCCAAAAAATAATAATCGTAAGGGCTTTCTCCCTTTTGTTTATATCTATCGCATCATCTAGCATTGCCGCACCGGATAGCCTTTATCCGGCACGGCAATTTCAATTCAAACACGGTCAACAGGATTTTGCCGATTGTTCATTCGGCAAATAAATTATACTCCTTTCTTGAACGTCTTAAACGGGTCAGCCCATGCTTTGATTGAAGCTGCAAGTTCTTTATGTGTCTTGGCATATTCCTCAAGAGAAATACCCTTCATCGTGGCGTCTATCGCCTGGCGGAAGGCTTTACCTCCTGCTACCGGCCCCTGCGGATGGGCATGAATTCCACCGCCTGAGCCAATTACGATATCATTACCCAGTTCGTGCATCACGTTGGGAACCATTGCAGGGGTAATACCACCTGACGCCATTGGCCACGTTGGCTTCAAATTATACAGCGGATAGGTGAGATTCCTGGCCATCAGATCAAATTTTTCCACTATTACTTGCGCTTTACCGTAAGGTGCAGGTATAACGACAATATCAGCGCCTGCCAGACGTGGCAGCTTCCCAAGTACCAAGTGAGAACTCATGCCGTGATAGGGCGACATATAAAGTGCACCCGCCACGTCCATGTGTGCCAATATAGGGACGTTTATGCTCGGGTCCTCGGCAATAGCTTGCATGACGGGAATTCCAACCGCAATGTAGTTGATCATCAGGCCGTTTGCGCCAAGTTCCACGGCACGCTTCGCATTTTCAAATACCTTCGGCACCGAATCCGTTATATTAACTGTGTATAGTGTGTGCTCTCCCGTCTCTTCAAAAACCTGTTTCTCAATTTCCATGTACCGCTTAACACGACCTTTCATGGAGTTAAAGGATGCGTCTGCTATCAACTCATCGTCCTTAACTATGTCGCAGCCACCGAGAGCAGCAAGCTTGAATAGCTCAGCGCCCACCTCCAGGGGGTACCCGGTGCACGGTTTAACCATATTATTCAGTAACGGCCTCTTTTTCACACCGAGCAATTTTCTAATGCCTTCAATACCGAATTTAGGCCCTTTAAAACCAGCAATATACTTCTTGGGAAACCTGATATCAACAAGTTTTATCTGGCCGGCCATGGATATGTTGCCGACAATAGTCGTAAGCATCATCGGTATCTGCGAACCGATATTTACTTCCGGGAAAGCTATTTGGACCACCCAATTCCTGTCCTTCAGATCAGCAGGAACAGAGAACTCATAGTCAGGCATCTCATAGACGCCGATAACCTTGGCGACATGGCGTCTCCTGACCTCGGGAGTTTCCCCGGGTACAGCTACCCAGGTGCCGGTACTCTGTTCGACGGCAAGCATGGGCGCCAACTTCAACATAGGGAAAGCGGCAGGGAAGGTAACGGTATAGGTACCAATAACGTAGTCATCATAATCCACCCCGTCCGGGAGCGCGATTGGCTGGCTTAGCATCTCATCTGTTTTCATAAGCATCTCCTATTTAATTCTTATAATTGATCACACCTTTGTTTGTTTAGTCTTTTATGCAATGTTCCAGATCAACATAAAGTTCCCAACATAAGCGGTATATCGTAATTTGATGATGTGATATACAAGAACCTCTCCTCCGGTAATCCGTACTTAAACATCACCGTCCCCCACCGTGAGATGGTCCTTTGCAACAAGGTTTGCACTAACTTTACGACCAGCCGTTTTACCAGGCCAATCTGCCCCATACTTCACTTCCAAATCTCAACTTTACAGTGTAAAGATTATAAATGGTAATCTTGACGTTGTCAATATTAGACAGTACTATTGTTTCATGCCCAAAAAGAAATATCATCACGGTGACTTAAAGAACGCCCTGATTAAGGCAGGAATTGAAATCCTTTCCAAAGAAGGAGTTCGTGGCCTTAGCCTGCGAAAGGTCGCCCAGAAAGCAGGTGTCAGCCATACAGCGCCCTACTCACATTTTACCGACAAGCAGTCGCTTATAGCCGCCATTTCGATAGAAGGCTTCGTGACAATCCATGAGCATTTGAATGTCGTAATAAACCGTTATCATGGCGAACCGCTGCGGCAATTGATAGAAGGCGCCTGGGCATATGTCCAGTTTGCACTCAGTGACCCGGCGCATTTCAAGGTGACATTTTCCAGCGTACTGGAGAGGGAAAAAGATTATCCTGAATTCGTTGAAATGTCCCAGAAAACCTTCGGGCTGGTCGTCCGGATTGTCGAAGCATGTCAGGCCGCAGGCGTGCTACGCCCCGGTCCGGCAGATGTAGAAGCCATAAGTATATGGAGCATCGTCCACGGGTTTATTTCTCTCCTTCTGGAAGGACAATTGTTTCATTCGATTCTGGAGCGCTATACGGTGCGCCAACTGCTGATTTTTTCCCTTGCGCGCGTTACTCTGACTGAACTTACCCCTGAGAAATATGCGAAAATGGAGTCAATGGAAAGATATATCTATCCTCCCGTCAGCACACCCGCATAATACGCACCACGTAATCACTATAATCATTCGATATCAAAGCCTCAGTTCGACGTGAGAAGCCAGCCCTTCTCCATACCTATCTGATATCAACTTGTTATATCTGATCACACCTTTTTTTATTTAATCTCTTGTAAAATCCCTTTAAATGAGGATATAACTCTTTAAAGGAGCAGTAAAGGAAATCATAAACCTCCCGGTTCTTGGCCTGAGGTTCATAAGTATATTCAACCCCAACCACTTTTTTCAACGATTCAAAGTCCTTGTATATACCAAGCCCGACTGCTGCTGCCATTGCGACTCCCACTGCCCCCGCTTCCTGGGCATGACGCACCGTCTCTATTTTCTTGCCCGTAACATCGGCGATAATCTGCATCCAGGGATGACCTAGAGCTCCACCTCCTATTACTCTGAGCGAGGACAATGGAAATTTATATTCCTTTTCCACCCTCTCGATTATCCAGCGGATATTATAGGCGACACCCTCATATACGGCGCGCAGCAAGTGCTCGCGCGTATGCTCGGGAGTGAGGTTCAAGAATCCTGACCGGATATAAGTGTCGGATATCGGCGTTCTCTCGCCATACATCCATGGCATAAATATTAGATAGTCCGAGCCTGCAGGAACTTCCATTACCTTGCTGTCCATATAGCCAAATATATTGGCTATAGTAGAATCGGCGTTTTCGGTCCTGCACACCTGTTCGCCCAACCATTTAAGGCAGCCTCCAGCCACTTCCATCTGCGCCAGAAGCAGGGCTTTTTCCGGATCAGCCGACTGAATAGCGGCAACACCGTTTTTCCCGGTCGGAGTCTTCCGCGTTACGACCCCAACCCAGGCCGACGTTCCCATGCTGATATGGCCTTCCCCTTCGCCTACAGCGCCTGAACCCACAGCGGCAGAGGCCGTATCTCCCGCTCCCCCCATGACTGGTGTGCCTTCAATAAGCCCAAACTGCTCCGCAGCCTCTTTGGTCAGGGTACCAATTTTATCAATAGAACGTGTCAAGGGCGGTAATTTCGATAAGTCAAATCCAATGTACTTAAAAATAGTTCTCAGCCAGTCTTTTTTCTTTAAGTCCAGGCCAAAACCCGAGGCATTATTCCAATCCATTGACATTGTACCGGTGCAACGGTATTTCAAATAACCATTTAGATCCAGAAAACACTTCATCCTGCTATAAGTTTCCGGTTCGTTTTTCTTGAGCCAAATCAATTTGGGTATTGCATCCTTACCGCCAATCTCGGCTCCCGCTATGGCAGCAAATATGGATGAACCTCCAAACTTATTCATCACCCATTTGGCCTCTTCAGGCGCCCGGTTATCCATCCAAATTATCCCCTGCCTTAAAGCCGAACCTTTTTCATCCATTGGCACGATACCAAGCATTTGCGTGGAAAATGTGATGCATAAAATATCAGCGGGTGATACCCCTGTTTCTAATAGAAGCTGCCTTGTAGAACTGGTAACAGCGCCCCACCAATCTTCAGGGTCTTGCTCCGCCCAACCCGGCCTTGGATATTTAATATCATATGCTTTCAGAACCTTGCCGTGAACTCCTCCTTCCACACCCACCAGGACCGCCTTATTATTACTGGTACCGACATCATGAGCAATGATATATTTTGTCATATATCTCCCCCCAATCAATTGATGATTTATGTCCGGGCTTCCCGTATCCGTGCAATATCATACACAACAATCAATCTGGAAGCAATGGCATTTATTAGTGATCAGCATTGACGCGACTTTTATTTCGACCCTATACTTCATCATTGAAAGGAAATGAAAGAAATGTT
>JAPLHL010000171.1 GCA_026389655.1 Chloroflexota bacterium | reverse complement strand
GCGCTGGAGTAACCATTATCATACTTGCCATCAAAGTACCACCACTCGTAATAGTCCTTTTCATTATAGGGGTGGAGCGCATCATCGCTGAGTGAGTATTTTGCTAAGTATTTCTCGTCTATTTTTAGTCCCTGGATCAATGTAATGCCTCCTCTATTGGTATTTATTAATTGCAGAAAAACAACTCTGGTTTAAAAATAGCGATTATATCATAGGCAGGGATATACTCCGGAGTTTTGACATCATACAGCTTTATCGGATTGTGCCTTTAGTCTGACAGTCAGATCATAGTAAAATGAGCCATATGATCATCAAACCGGACACAAATACGTGTACTCGTTTATAGCTTCGCCGGAAACCCTGTCCGTCTTTCCTTTATATTTCACGATAGCGTCATAACTGGCCAGACGCCTGTAGTAGTAAAGTGGAAATTTTGCCACCCCAACCGTTTTTTCGCAGTCGAGTGTTTTAATTACTTTAATATGAATGCTGATGTCGGCATCAGCGGTCTTACTCTTGAGCGTGAGGTCCGTCGGGACTATGTTTCCCGATTCCTTGTGCAGTTCCTTTTTCTCCTCGATATACTCCACTTCGATTGTGTTCAATATCGCCTGATTACCTTTGGCTACGAACAGCGATGGCATTATCTTCTGTGTTTCGTTAACCGGGAGCAACCAGCCGTATTGGAACGTATAGATATCATCGTACATCCGTCCCCAGCACCAGCCGGCCATGCTTTCGTGCATATCTCTATCGCCCCAATTATGGTCATGATAGCCCTGGCCCTTGACGGAAACAGGTTTACCATCAATATAGAGGGTGCCTGTAATGTTGGCCCGCGGGATAGCGTTCACCCAGGCTTGCTTGCCGGTATCGTCGTAGACTATCCAGCAACCTTCAACACCTTTCCATCCGGGTACAACGGGTTTGAAAGTCAGATCGGCGCCGATTTTATGAGCGTGCAGGTGGACCTTGTACTCGTTGCCTTCCTGCCTGGCAAAATTATCTCCCAACTTCACATCGCAGCGCTCTAAACTAGCTGTGCAATCCTTAGGGTCGTATCCGGCAAATCCGCGTAGTCTCTTGCCCTCAGGAGTGTAAATATCCAGCAGAGCCGCCGGTATGTGGGGGTTAGTGAAATAGTTCCTCCAGAAAAAACTGAGTGCGCAGGTATAACCGTTGTCGAATTTACCGTCAAAATACCACCACTCGTAGTATTTCTCAGTGTTTAGTGGGTGAACAGCATCATCCTTGTCTTCGTATACTACCGGATTTGCATCTGCCATCTAATTTATCTCCTAAACAGAGGCCATAAATTATTGTTATAATGTTAAAAATCTATTGATTTTCCGTCGTAAGCATACAGGAACATTTTTTCCATATCTTTCTCATCAGGGATGCGCAAGGCCGCCGGTAACGATGCCTCACCCATTGCTCTTTCGACCATTTGAGGCAAGACTTTTTCATAAGCTTTCCGGTCTATGTTCAGTTCCTTTACAGACAGTGGCTGCCCGATGCTGCGTGCCAGCTCACGTACTTTCTTGATCAGTTGTTGCGCTAGCTCGAGGTCGGATTTGCCTTCAAAGCCTATAAATTTTGCAGCTTGCGCTAAGACGTCTGCACGGACTTTCGCCAGATACTCCATGTTGTATGGCGTATATAAGCCGACGCATTTGCCATGTGTGATGTGGAAAAATCCGCCAAGGGCATGTCCCATGTTATGCGAAAGTAAAGCCGCCATTCCATTGGACCATGACATACTGGCAAGGGCAGAGGCATTCAGCATGTGTTCCCTGGCTTCCATATCGCTGCCATTGTCATACGATCTTTTCAGATATTGGAACACCAGCTTGATGGCCATAAGTGCGGGCCCGTCAGTGAAATCGTTGCGCCAGGTTGAGCAGAGCCCCTCCAATGAGTGGCTCAAAACATCCATGCCCGTATCAGACGTTACGTTCTTGGGCAAATCCTTGATAAGCCGTGAATCTAAAATGGCTATGTCAGGCAGGGCTTCGGGTGAGGCGACGGCGATTTTTCTCTGCTCTACCGTGTCTGTAACAACCATGAACCAGGTGACTTCAGCGCCTGTGCCGCTCGTAGTTGGTATGCAGACCATCTTTGCTTTGCTGCGAGCTTCAAAATCCTGAAAGGGCGTAATTGCATAGGGTTCTGTATCAGGAGTTCCGTATAGCATCCAGATCATCTTGGCAGCGTCCATAGCAGATCCGCCGCCAAGCCCTATCAGCCAATCGGGCTGATATTCCAGTGCAACCTGTGCCCCCTTTTTTACGGTCTCAATAGAGGGGTCGGGCTCAACCTGGTCGAATACCTTGTACTCGATACCCGCATGTTTCAACTCTTTAGCAACCTTTTCTACAAACCCGAGCTTAACCAGGTTTTCATCTGTAATAATTAAAGCGCGATTACCCTTTATCTCCCTTAGATGCTCCAGCGCGTCATCGCCAAACACGATCAGCGGATTCCGAAAGTACCACATGCAGATAACCTCCTGATAATTATTATGTTACAGGATGCCCTGTAACCTGTGAGAAACAAAGGGGACTCTATTTATCGAATTCCGTCTTAAGCGTCATCAATGCTTTAAAATAAGCGGCAGCAGGCTTGGTGCTTTTCATAAGCTTGGCCATATTGCCCTTGATCTTCAATTTGCGTGTCATCAGGGCTTTATTGCCGTCCAGTTCTCCCAGCAGCATTTTTTTCCATACTGAATAGGGCGCTGACATTTCGAATTCGGCTTTTTCATCGGTCGGGCTGTTGACTATGGTGGCTTTTCTGCATTTCCCATGATACAGGTCTACAAAATAGTAAATGGGAGTTGGTTGAACTTCGTCCGCTTCAATGATATACAGATAGCTTCCTTCATAATCCTTAGCTTCCTCTGCATATTCGGGATCGTTGTTCAATAAACCGGCAGTATCATCCAGCCAAGCCTGTGTAGCAAAAATAGACATCTTCTTCCTCCAACAAAATAAAGTGAGAGAATTATAATGCCGGAAATTCACTCCGTCAATGGCCAAAAGTACGAAAACATAGATACAAAAATTAATATTTTGAAGCTAATAAACTATCATGTTGAAAATTATTAGATTGTAATATACTATTAGTGCGCAAAAATTCATACAACTATTATCCTGGAATACATCTAACAACTGAACAGCAATTCAGAGTGTTATAATGCCTTCATAAATAATTCATGATGTTAAACAGCGATATTAATAATG
>JAPLHL010000005.1 GCA_026389655.1 Chloroflexota bacterium | reverse complement strand
GGAACATGTAAACTGTTGTTATCCTGTTTACAAACCGGGAAGAATTATCGTTAACGGCCTTTCATGGCCCACAGTGATATAGCGTTTAGTAAGTTATGCGGGCTCATTCTGACCACTAAAGAATGCATCAGCCAGTTCATGGGTCCCGGTATGCATATTACTTTGCCCTGTTTGAAAGCCTGATATCCTTTGCTTGCAATAACTGCAGGGTCCCATAGCCCGCTGATTTTATACCAGAACATCTTATCCGGCATATTCCCTGATTTGAGGAGCGGGGTCTTAGTGTAGGGTGGACTGAAAGTCAGGACCTTTACCCCCGTACCCTTTATCTCTGCATTGATCGCTTCGCTCATGCTTTGTACGAAAGCCTTAGTGGCGCCGTATACCGCGTGATAGACAGTCGGTTGAAAGGCGGAACACGAGGATAAGTTCATTACCTGGCCGCTTCCCGCAATGATCATGTCGGGAACAGCCAGCCTTGTTAATTTATAAAGTGCAAGCACATTCACTTTAATCATAATATACTGCTTATCGTAATCTATATCAGCAAAGTTGCCGTATTCCAGTGTGCCTGCATCGTTAATTACAGCATCTATTCTTCCGGCAGCTTCTTTTGCGGTTTCATACAGTTTTTCCGGCCCCTTTTCTTCAGCGAGATCGATATGAAACGGCCACACCTGCACATTGAATTTGTTGTGCAATTCGTTTGCCCACTGGTCAAGCGATGCTCTTTTGCCCGGAACGTCATCCAGCACCAGGTTTGCGCCGTCCCGTGCGAAAAGAAGTGATAGCTCCTTGCCTATTCCGGAAGCTGCCCCCGTGATAAGTACATTTTTCCCCTTTACCTCGAATTTACTCATTGGCTTATCTCCTGCACCAGCATACTACCAACCAAACCGTCAGCCATTATACCGCTGGTTTCTGAGGAAGTCTTCGATGTCCTTTATTATCTGGTCTGCGCCTTCAAGTTCCGTATTGGGGGCACTCCCTTCATGGTCATATTGCTCCTCGAGTGCCTTAAGAAAAACGCGCATCTGCTGGTTCGCGGAGATTAGTTCATTCATCATTTTAAAAAGGTTATCGGCCGCCTTGCTCAGTTCGCCAAGGTCAACTCCGATGTCGAGCAGCTCTGTGATCTTTTTTACGATCTCCAGGCATACCATGGGGTTGCTCTCAGCACGTATGTAAAAAGGCACATGTCCCCATATACTGAGAGCCGGTATGCGGTTCTCGGCGCAAACATTTAGCAGCAGACCATGAATACTACTGGGGCCCTGGTAGTTACTGGCTTCAATATTGGCCTTTTCCAACTCAACAAGCAGCGTTTGATCATTTGTCAGCCCGCTTGTATGGGTTTCCCGTGTATGTGGAATTCTATCGAAAAGTCCTCCGATGGCATATATGCAGTGTACACTATAGTACTTAGCGAGATCGGTAATTGCTTCAACGTATGATTGCCATTTGAGCTGAGGCTCTATGCCGGTTTGAATAATAAGGTCCCTCTCCCCCGTAAGATTCTGCCAGTAATAAAACCCGTTCACCGGCATGCGGAGAGGCTGGATTAAACCACCTGCAATATTCACGCTGGGGCGAACGGTGGCGAAGTCATAATATTCATCGGATTTTATCTCCGCGAATTTGGTAGCATGGAGTTTGTTAATCAGGTATGATACCGCTCCTGTTGCAACTTGCGCTGCGTCAGGCCAGCCCAGGTATGCAGCCACCATGTCCGGCTCGCGCAGTGTGGGCCATTCCGAGAAAATAATATTACCTGACTTCATTTCAATCAGTTGCCGCAACAGAATACTTTGAAATTAACTGTGCCTTTAGCCAGGTTACCATTATTATCTGATATCACGACGTCCAACGTAAAATCACCGGCTACACCCGGAGCAATCCATGTTACTTTGCTGGCGGTTCCTTCGTTAAGCCCTTTGCCCTGTATTTTGCCGTTCGAAGCTGTCCATGTGAACTTCAAGTCCTTGGGATTCGCCCCGTCGACAATGCATTCGACCGGCGCTGAAGTCCAGATACGTATCCTCTTGGCTCCGGTAGCTACATCGGTAGAAGGAAGCGACATTTTTAGAATGATAGGCGCATCAGGAGTCTGGCTGCCGTCAGCGTTTATGAACACTACCACTTCTTTGGTTTGACGTACGTCATGATTGTTGCCGTCGCTTACCACTACTGTGATATTGTATTTGCCCATCACCGCCGGGGATATCCAGGTTGCTGTATTTCCATCTGTCTTCAATGTACCGTTGTCAGCAAGCCATGTGTAAGTCAACATATCCCCATCAGGATCTGTAGCATGGACTATGAATTGACCCTCTGACAGCGGTGACCAGCTTGTGGCTCCTCCTATTTGTTCTATTACAGGGGGCCGGTTGGCCTGGGGATTTTGCGGCGTTATGCACGATATATTTAAAAATATGATAGCGGCGGACAGTATAACTGTTGCCCGGATTATTGAGGATATCTGGCTGATTTTCATAGTAGTTTCCTTTCTCGAATTATTACTGCATGCATTATTATGGTCTGCAGCAATAAACATTGAAGTTGACCTCACCACTGGCTGAGTTACCGGATTTGTCGGTAACGGTCACTGACACCTTATAATTGCCCGCAACACCGGGAGCGATCCACCCCACCCTGCTGGATTTGCCATCCGCCAGCCCATTGCCGGCCAGTTTGCCTGTAGGAGCCGTCCATTTGAATGTCAATTCGGACGCGTCCTTGCCGGCAACGACACATTCAATTTCAGAGGTCGTAAATACCTTTGGATGTCCTGATCCTGTAACCACAGACGTGGATGGCAGCGAGAGATTGAGATAAATTGTGGCATCCGGTGTGAAATTATTATAGGGATTGTCGGTTACTTTAAAACTTCTACTGAATGACGTTCCTTCTCCCTTAGGATTGGAGACTTCAACGGTCACTTTAAAGTCACCCTGAATATTGGGGGCGATCCATGTTACTTCCTTGCCTTCACCCTTGATCGTTCCTTGCTCTGCAGACCACGTATATTTGAGTGTATTGTCATCATCACCATCGAGTGCGCAGTTCAATGTACCTTCCTGTAAAGGTTTCCACTCACGTATTCCGACTATATCGATAGCCTTTAGTGCTGCACTCGAAGCAGGCGGAATATTCACCGGTTTAATAGTTGCCGGTGCTCCAGCACAGGATACGGATATAGCCATGATAAGTAATATTGCCAGCAATTGATAAATCTTGCTCATGTTCTTCATCATTTTTTTCCTCGGGCAGTTCAGCCTTAATATGTGCAGATAATGCAATCTAAATTTGGCTGGTCGTTATCTAACTTATTTATAATGACTTAGATATTATATAATTTTGCACTACTTTAATTAAATTTTATGTAACTTCGGATAGTTAACTCATGCCGGAAGTATATAGTGGCGCAGATAATTCATCTCATTTATAATGCTGCGTGGGATAATTAGTACAGGCAAAATAGTTGGAGGGAGAATGTAAAATGGGTAAATCGCTCAAAGGCACGAAGACCGAACAGAATTTGTTGAAAGCTTTTGCCGGGGAATCACAAGCGAGAAACAGGTACACTTATTTTGCCAGCCAGGCCAGGAAGGATGGTTTTATGCAGATCGCTAATATCTTCGAGGAGACTGCTGGAAATGAAAAGGAACATGCCAAGATATTTTTCCAGTATCTCGAAGGCGGAGATGTTGAGATAACAGCGGCTTACCCTGCTGGGATGATCAAGGACACGAAGGCTAATTTGGAGGCTGCAGCAGCCGGGGAAAATCTGGAATGGACCACTCTGTATGCGAATTTTGCCGCTATTGCCAAAGAAGAAGGTTTTCCCGAAGTTGCCAACTCGTTCGAACAAATATCTAAAGTTGAGAAGTTCCACGAGGGAAGATATAGGAAACTGGCCGCTAATATTGCCAATGGCGAGGTGTTTAAGAAGAAGAGTAAGACCATATGGCATTGCAGCAATTGCGGATATATCCATGAAGGGACCGAAGCTCCTGCTATATGCCCGGCATGCAGGCACGAGCAGGCATATTACGAACTGCTGGCAGAAAATTATTAGGTGGCCTGTTAAAAGATGGTCCGGTTTATACGCCAGTGATATTTCACATTGCCAGTTCGGTGTTGTTCCGGATAGTATATGATATTGAATTACAGGATGTTTTACCTTCATGTATCGCATTGGGAGTCTTAACAGGTTCCTTTGAATACAGGGGATAAGCCAGAGATTAAACTGCCCGGGCACGCCGGCCACAGCCATGTGACCCATGGCGACCGTCCCGCCAATGTCTTTTTACGGCGGCAGATCAAGTTGCCCAGGAGGCTGCATCGTGTGTTGGGGGTGGGCGGTCTCTTTAGCGCTGCTTACGGTAATGTAGGCTCATCCATTTACTATGCGCTTGGTGTGGTATCCATGTCGGCGCTCGGCCTGACGCCGCCCGTGCTTATACTTTCCGGGGTCATCTTCCTCTTCACAGCCTTAACTTATGCCGAGGGCGCAACCGCCATACCGGAATCTGGTGGATCGGGTGCATTTGCCCGGCGCGCATTCAATGATTGGATCAGTTTCGGTACAAGCTGGGTGCTGATGATCGATTATATTGTTACAATGGCCATCTCCGCTTTCTCTGCCGCTAATTACCTCGGGTTTTTCTTTCCCATATTAAAAACATTTCCGACAAATAGTATTGTGGGCATCATCGTCATTATGGCCCTGGCTTTAATTAACGTAGTTGGTGTGAAAGAATCCTCCCGTCTCAACATTCTTCTTGTTGTCATAGACATCGTTACGCAGGTAATGGTTGCCATATTGGGCGTAGTGTTAATAATCAATCTGCCGACATTAATTCAAAACGTGCATTGGGGGATTGCACCCACATTCGACCAACTGCTGTTCGGCATTTCTATTTCCATGGTTGCCTATACGGGAATTGAGACGATTGCCAACCTGGGCAGTGAAGCGCGTGACCCGGTTAAAAGTATTCCCAAGGCAGTGATGATGGTATTTTTTACTGTGATAGTGCTTTACAGCCTGCTATCAATGACCGCTCTCAGCGCATACCCCGTCTATCAGGCGCCTGATGGTAAATGGGTGACTGACCTGACGCAGAAATTCCTGGAAGACCCTATTATGGGTATTGCTTATGCAATGCCTGGAATATTGCCGATGTTCCTGGGTTTTTGGGTGGCGTTACTAGCCTCCACCATTTTGATTATTGCCACGAACGCCGGCATGCTGGGCGCCTCGAGGCTGGCGTACTTTATGGGTCAGAGACAGCAGTTGCCGGGCTTTTTTAGCAACCTTACCAAAAAGTCACATGTTCCCATGAACTCGATCATGCTGTTTTCTGCCATTGCCGTTATTCTCGTCGGTACCGGCAGGGTTGAACTGCTGGCCGATCTTTACGCGTTTGGCGCTGTCCTGGCATATACGCTTGCTCACCTATCTATTATTGCCCTGAGGATAAAGGAACCCCAGTTACCCCGTCCTTTTAAAATTCCTCTCAATATCAAAGTGAAGGGAAAAGAAATCCCTGTAACGGCGGTGCTGGGCGGATTGGTCACGGCAGCGACCTGGCTAATTGTTGTTTACACTCATCCCATCGGGCGTATAGTCGGGTTTGTGTGGTTAGCGGTTGGGTTAATAATCTATTATATTTATCGCAGGTATAAAAAGAAACAAGCTAAGTTGGAAAATGCGGACGGCGCATCTTAATAAATAGGTATATTCCACGATCATTTTTTCTCATTGTCAGCCCGGTTATTTAGTGTTATAATCCGGCGTTTGGATGTTTCTGAAAACACTTAACTGCCCATGTACGAGGAAGGTTAATATAACCAAAATATGTTAGAGGCTGACTTAGCCCAAGATGAATTTACTCTCGAGAGTATTTTACAGCTACCGCAGGGTTGCCAAATTCCTGAAGCTGTTTGCACTTATAGCCGGCCCCGGCATTATCGTAATGGTGGCGGACAACGATGCCGGCGGTATTACCACATACGCAGTCACGGGCGCTAAATACGGCTATAATCTGATCTGGTTTCTCATTTTGCTGGGTCCTGTAGCCTATGTTGTCCAGGAAATGACCGTCCGCCTTGGGGCTGTGACGAAACGCTGGCACGCCGAAGCTATTTTCGATGCATTTGGCCCTTTCTGGGGATGGTTTTCTCTTATTGATCTTGGGCTGTTGGATTTCCTGACCCTTATCACCGAATTCATCGGGATGACGGCAGCACTTAGCATTTTCCATATACCTCCTATTGTAACTATCATTGCAGTTATTCTCCTGATGGGCTTTATGGTTCTTCAGGGACGTTACTGGACATGGGAAAAAGTAGCCTTGATATTCTGCATATTGAACCTGATATACATTCCATGCGCATTCATGTTGAACCCACCTGTAGGCGAAATCCTGCATGACGGTCTTATCCCGGACATCCCTGGCGGGTTCAACAACGAATTTTTCTTCTTGCTGATGGCCAATATCGGCACAACCATAGCTCCATGGATGATATTCTTCCAGCAGAGTTCGGTGGTTGATAAGGGGCTGCAGGAAAAGGACATCCTTTGGAGCAAACTTGATACCATGGTTGGTGCATTCGCCACCGTTATCGTGGCTGCCTTCATAGTCATAGTGACGGGTACAGTATTGCGGGGTGTCAATATCGAGGACGCCGCCCAGGCAGCGCAGATGATGATAGGCGTTAACAAGTACGTCGGCGCTTTCGTGGCCATTGGTCTTTTCGACGCCGGCTTGCTGGGCGCCATCTGCATATCACTGGCAAGCTCCTGGGCCTTTGGTGAAGTATTTGGCTGGGCGCATTCGCTTAACTATAGAGTCAAAGAAGCGCCCTGGTTCTATGTCTTTTATTTTATTACCCTGCTAGGCGCAGCAGTCGTTGTATTGACGCCAGGTGCGCCTCTCATACTGATCACCCTGTTTGTCCAGGTGATAGCGGTGACGCTTCTGCCCGCTGCGCTGGTATTTTTAATCCTGCTTCTTAATGACCATGACTTGATGGGTAAATACAAGAATACCAGGTCCCAAAATTTCTGGGCATACACGATAGTAATAATAATAGTGATACTCTCAACGCTTTATGCAATAAGTGCATTATTCCCGGAGTTGTTCAAGTAATCAGGCCTAGCAAGGACAGAAAATGATTATAAGACGCATAACGCCAATTTTAATCTGGATAAAGGATTTCCTTGCGAGAAGATTTGAGAAGATCGCAGAAATCAATAGGAAATATCAGAAGCCGCGCATTGCCATGACGCCCATGACCCGGATAGTTTTATTGTTACTACGCATTTATTTACTGCTTCTGGTTGCAATATTGTTTTATAAATTTTTTACTACGGTAATAGCCAAATAAGCGGGGTGAAAAATGGTTAATAACGGAAATGCTCTTAAAAACCATATAGAATATTCATATTTTCTGACTTCAATTCTTGGCAATAGGGTAATTTGGAATAACAAGAAAATCGGCAAACTCGCGGATATCGTGATTATGGACGGCAATATCGCCGAAGTCACCCATTTCTATGTAACGCGTCCTTTCGGGTATCCTTCTCTGCTTGTGCCCTGGGAAAAAGTAAAGTCGGTCAGTTCCAAAGAAATAGTCATCGATATTGAACAACTGGAAAAATACGAGGCTGAACCCGCAGAAAACATGGTGCTCCTGAGGGACCACATCCTGGATAAGAAGGTCCTGGACCTCGACGGAAGGGAAGTAGATATTGTCTATGACGTTAAACTCGTTTGCCGGAACCAGAAAATGTATGCTACCGATGTGGATTTCAGCAGGTACGGATTGATCCGCAGGATACACCTGAATTTTATTGCTGATTTCATCGAGAAAATGGCGGCCAGAATCAAGGACCAGACACTGTCATGGACCTATATCCAACCTTTGCCTCAGCAAATCGGTAGTTTCAAGGGAGATGTGCGTCTCAAGGTGTTGAAAGAAAAGCTGGCAGAGATACATCCGGTTGATATGGCTGATATTATCGAAGATTTGGACCATGATCAGAGGGTCGCTATCTTCGATGAGCTTGAACCTGCCCATGCCTCCGATACACTGGAGGAAATTAATCCTAACGTACAAAGAGATCTGGTCCCATCACTGAGGAAAGAGAAAGTCGCGCGTTTAATCAGTGAAATGACAACCGGACAGGGTGCCGACGTATTGGCAGTGCTGCCAGCCTCAGAAGCAAGGTCCATTTTAGGTCTGATGGACCCTGATAAGGCACAAAAAATACAGTTAATCCTCAGTAAACAGGAGCAAAAGGTCATCAATTTTATTACTACAAAATTCATAAAGCTTCTTCCTGAGAAAACAGTCGGAGAGGCACAGAGGGAATACCGCAAGATAGCCAAGGGCAAAGATGCAGTAATGTATATCCACGTTGTGAACGAGCATGAAAAATTATTAGGCATAATAGATATTAAAGAGCTTTTGCAGGCTGAAGGTGAGGCGTTGCTGAAAGTCATTATGGAAGACAAGGTCATCACTCTCGATCCCGAGAGCACTCTTGAAGAAGCCGCCGTACTTTTTGATAGGTACGAGTTCCGCTCTATCCCGGTAGTAGACAGTTTCCACAGAATACAGGGCGTCATACTTTTCAGGGACGTCATGGACTTGAAGCATCGTTTCATGGACTAATAGGGGCCAGTTAGCTTTATATTCTTCATAAGGACAAACACAACTTCATGCACGAGTTCTGGCCGGAGGAAATATGGTGTCCTTTCTTGGTCAATAAATACTGTTGAGGAGGGCACTAAATTGAGTGACAAGCCACAGAGTAATCCAGCAGTGGTCGGATTGGCCGGCTTTGGCGGGACGACGCTACTCCTCCAATTTCACAACCTCGGTTTATGCGCTTGTTATAAAGGGGGCGAGGCCTTTGAACCGGCTGCGCGGCAGTATTATACGCGCCGCTATAGGTATGAAATAGGTAGAGGGCGGCTGGTGCATACAGAAAGGAGCGCGATGCTGCTTATTTGTTATCTGGGGGTCTGAGTGATTTTCCCCTTTGAATCGATAGTGTATTTGGCCAGGGTGGGCACTGAGTCTATATACCCTTGGGCCGCCAGTTCAACGTCCGAGCTTGGAAACCTGTTATTGTCATTCATGTAGGCGCAGGTCGCAGTAGCTATAGTCTTATACTCTATCCTCAAAGCTTCAGGTTTGCCCGCGTTCACGTATTTTTGTTCGGCTGTCATCGCCGTGCTGCTCAACACCCCCAGGATCGATATTGCTACCATCAACTCAACTAGGGTATAACCTTTCTGGCTTCCAAGCATCGCTATCTCCTCCTGTGCTTTCACCCTCCAGTCCGGGATAAATTTGTATCTCAGGACTGCTTTGAACTACATGAACGACGGGTACGCATAACGCATGTATTATAGGACGGACAAGGATATATTTCAATGCAGTGTTTCTTAAATCGACAGCTTTTTATAAAGCATGGGAAGGCGAAGGGGCAGCATCTCAATATCATCCAGGACTTCGTAGCCGATATCGTTACACATGGTGCGCAGGTAATCATTACCTGCCGAGTCCACGGTCAGGCAGAAAGGCGTGATGTTCTTCTTGGAGGCTTCGATAAGGGCCATCTTGGTATCGTGTATGGCATATTCCTTATCATCGTCATCGTACCCGTACAGCGAATCCTGAGGGTAGCCATCGCTTACCAGGAACAGCAGCTTCAGTGAGCTGCCGCAAGCATCCAGCTTGGCGACAGCATGGCGAATGGCCGGACCCATGCGCGTACCGTGAATCGGCGCAATCATGTCAACGCGGCGTTTGATCTTCTCCGTTAAGCTCTCATTAAGGTCTTTTATGATCAGGAATTGTACCTTGGAGCGTCCATGACCGGAGAATCCATAAATCCCATAATTATCGCCCAGTGTCTCGATGGCATGGATCAGGAGCACTATGCTCTCTTTTTCCAGATCGATGATGCGCCGTCGAGGCTGCATGACAAATTTCATAAAATCATATTTGATCGATTCATCATACTCCATCGGCGGGCGGCTCTTGTTGATAAGGTCGGCAGTCGAACCGCTCATATCGAGAAGAAAGGCGACTGCTACATCGCGCTGTATCTTTTTCTTCTTCCAGTATACTTTGCCTGACGGGGTATGGCCTGCCTTTTTATCCATCAGTTCACTTATCACCAGGTCAAGATCAAATTCATCGCCGTCATCCAGGTTCTTTGCTTTGTAGAGCAATTCAGCAGGCAGTTTCTCGAACTGACGCTTTAGCTCTGCCGCAAGCGATTTGCGGCTTTCCAGCGTCTTCTCATAAAAATAGCTGCTGCCTTCGCCCAGCACCTTTTCCCGGATACAGCACCATTCTCCTACATACCGCCGGGTGCGGAAGTCCCATTCATCGTAATAGAATAGTTTCTCGCCTTCCTCGGCCATGATACTGGATTTGGGGTCTCCGGGTCGATACCGGTCTACCTGCTGATATTTCGATTGTGAAAACTGGTATACGTGAACGCCGCGCGGCAGGTCCGCTGCGGACAACCCTGTAGACGAAAGGGATTGAGCATTCTGTATATCTGTAATTCCGATCTTCTGATCGGCCAGTTTCTTTAAATCTTCAGCTGTCATGGGCATTGTAGATTTTGGTCCGGTGCCAGCCCGCATCTCCATGTCGAGCTTCATCTGGTCCACATTGAAGTTGCCCATGAATTCCTGCCCTTCCATCTCGGAAAAGTCCGGTTCGCGATTCTCAGATGTATAACCTTCGACAGAAGAGACAAACAGGTTTTTAGGTATTCTTTTTGCTATATAATATACACGTATTGCCGCTTCGACAGAATCCTCGACCGTAGCCGATGGCGAGCAGAGCCGGTCAATTATTTCCCTGGCGTCATTCAAAGGCTCGTATAGCGCGTCGATATCGGTGGCCAGGACGGCATCGAATTCCAGACCTTCCAGCAGTTCGCAAAAAGCCCGCCGCAGAGTCATGCCAGGTAGCTGGGCCAGCGTCAGCAGAGTGCCTTCCTGCATACGCTGATAATAGTATTTCACTCCTGGATAGAAGAACTTTACCAGGTAGTTAATACGTGCATTCTCAATGGCTACGAAGATACGGGTGGCCAGCAACCGGTCATCGAAGAGCGAGAAATACCTGTAATAACTCGATTCACTGCAACCGTTTTCAGGCCGCATTCCTGACCTGAGGTTTTCGAACAGGCTTGAATCTCTATCAAAATCAAAATCAGACGATCCGAACTCAACATGGCCTAACTGCTGTGTTACAAACGACTTGTACCAGCCGAAATTATCATCGTAACTACTATAGTCCATAAAGGTCGCAGGCACGGATACGTTGACATGTCCGTCCGGTGGATTGCCGGAGGTGATCTGACGCCACCAGTTATTGCGCAGGGAGATTACTGGATCCTTACCCGTGGAGATTTCCACTTCTTTGCCGGTCATGGCCATGCAGTAGACCAGCATTACCGGCTCAATAGAGGCGAATTCGATCCCGAAGTATGTGTCTTCCGTTCCTTTCGGTTGCTCCCGGTTGCTTACTGCTTCGCTCATAGAGAACTCTTGTTTCCATGGCAGTTATTCAAATATTGCTGTGACGACTTCCTTAAGGGATTTCTGGACTTCCTGGTCATCAGTTATCGACCAGACCGCAGCTACTTCACAAGCGCGCCGGGCGGGTATGCCTTCTTTAATGAGCCTGGCAGCATAAATTAGCAGGCGCGTGCTTATGACCTCCGACAAATCCTGCTCTTTGAGATTGCGTATCTTCTCGCCCAGCCTGGCGAGCCTGCCGGCTAAATTATCATCAACTCCAGCTTCATGGGCGATTATTTTACTCTCGATCTCTTTGGGCGGGTGTGTGAATTCGATGGCAATAAAACGCTGCCGGGTGCTGTGTTTCAAATTCTTGAGGATACTCTGATAGCCCGGGTTGTAAGAGATGACCAGCATGAAACTGTCGCTGGCCTCCAGCATTTCTCCTTTTTTCTCGATATACAATGACCTGCGGTGATCGGCCAGGGGATGAATGAGCACTATAGTGTCTTTTCGGGCTTCGACCACCTCATCGAGGTAGCAGATGCCGCCGCTTTTGACCGCCCTGGTCAAAGGACCGTCTACCCATCGGGTGGTATCGCCCTCGAGCAAATATTTGCCCACGAGGTCACTGGCTGTGAGGTCCTCGTGGCAGGCGATGGTTATAAGGGGGATGCCATCATGACTTGGGGATGAACTGGCTTTCTCGTGCAGTTTCCTGCTCATCCGGTATGTCATATACTCAAGAAAGCGGGTCTTTCCGCAGCCGGTAGGTCCTTTTAGTAAGACCGGGATCCGTTCGGCATAGGCTGCCTCAACTTCGGCGCTGACAACCAGGTGCTTGACTGCGCCGGCCACACCGTGCGCCAGGTGCCAGCATCTGAGGGCGGCTACATCCACTGGGGCCACGGCGTCAGGGACACCACGCCCTCCGGCGCATACAACGGCGTTACCATAAAGAACTGCATCATAGAGGGGTTTGAGCAGGGCATCGACACATACGCTTATAGCGTACCCACATCCGACGTGACAATCCTCAACAACACCATAACCGGTTCGCAGCTCTACGGCAT
>JAPLHL010000284.1 GCA_026389655.1 Chloroflexota bacterium | reverse complement strand
ATGCCACAAAAAGAAGACCATCCAACTGCTTGCGGAGCAGAACCGAGAAAACCTTCTTGTCTCATTTTGCTACGCCAGTCAACGCCTCCACAGTGTTCAAATCCACCTCTACAATAAGTTGTCAATCCGAGCAAGATTCGTGCAGGGGATAGTATCCGCAATGGCAGAATAGCCCATTCTAGTTCTTCTTTACGCCGCACGCCAGTTATTGTATTTGTAGGAGTCTCAATCTCGACCTGCAATAAATATCTGGCTATGCCCAACTGTCTTATTTCGGCATCAAAAGGTTCGGGAGGTACTCCTTTGATTTCAGCATTCAATGGTACAGAAGTATTTGGCAGCATTAAGTCGAATGGTAAGTTTCCCAGAAATGGCAAGGCAGCTGTATTGCTAAATATTCGTGCGGTACCAATAGCCAACTCCGCTATTCCTTCGAGGAAAATCCCAGAAATTGGTACTGTAACAATATAAATTTCACTCATTTCGATCTTCTTATAGTTAGCTTAATAAGAGCCATATCTTTTTCAACGTCCTTCCATTTGTTGTTGAGCATTTAAATTTCGTTCGAGATCGATAAAAGTATTATAGACTATTTGCATTGCGCTATTAAACTAGTATCAATTCAACATTACCTCACCATTCCATCCACCTGTCCAATCTATCGCATCCCTTAATTTATATTAAGATTCCACTTATGGATTAATTATTTACAGGGTTTATATTAAACGGTATCATGATGCGGATATGGCTTAAGGAGAAACCTATGCTGCTTGATAACATCCTGCCTGTTTACGATTTCACCGAAGTTCATTCCATTCGGATAAGAGCTTGCGCCGAAGCTGTCTTTAAGGCACTTAAAGAAGTAACACCTGCTGAAATATCCGTTGTGATGCGCGTGTTGTTTTCCCTGCGTTCTTTTCCGGAGAAGTTTGCCGGCAGGCAAGGATTGGATTTAACTAACCAGGAGCCGTTGCTTTCCCAGATGATGAAAAGAGGTTTCATAATGCTTGCTGAACAACCCCCGGAGGAATTTGTATTCGGTATGATTGTGCCCGGCAGTATCGGACGCGTCTGGCGTAAATCCAGCGCACTTTTACAAGCGCCTTCCAGCCGGGAGGAGTTCCTGGCATATAAATATCCTGACTGTTTGCTTGTTGTGGCCAATTTTCTTGTAACGGATGCGGAGCAGGCTGGTTTCGTCACAGTCCGCACTGAAAGCAGGACCAAAGCGCTGAGTGAGCAGGCACGTAAAAATTTCACACCCTACTGGCGCATCATCCGCCCGTTCAGCGGACTCATCAGGAGGGTCTGGTTAAGTGCCATCAAACGCCGCGCTGAAATGCAGTGCAAACCGTGAGTCTGTTCATAATTAGTATAGATTGCACGGTTGCTTTTTAAATCTGATTTGACCATGACATAGCGAACGTATGCCTGAGTAAATGCGGATGCTCAGGTGGGATAGCTTGAATACTGACTAATATTTGGGATTTAGACCGGCCTGCTTGCACAACTCATTGGCAGTTATGCGATCAAACGTGCGGTGCCTTTTAATGGGGATTAATTTAACGTCATTAGTGTAAATTGATTGGAATCTCGCGCTTCTGTTGCTTATATGCCAGTATCATTTCACCTACGGCATCTTTCAACATTTCCCTGCACTCGTCTATATCCTTGCCTTCAGTAATCACCTCGGGCCATTCAACGAGTTGCCCCATATAGCCTGAACTTATTTTCGTATATTTTGCAGTATAGCTTGTTACCATACCAGAATTACCTCCCTGATTGCCTGATCTAATTATAACAGTAACCCCGAACATTCAAAATACGGCAAAGTATCAAACCTTGCACGATAATAAGAAGCCCCCAATAGCCTTAGAAATAGAAATCCCCCGGATGCAGTACAACCAGAGGTGCCTGCTTGAAAATTCCTTTTGTTTGGCAGCCATCCCTTGCTTTTTATATCTTCATTGTCTAAGATAAAGTCCTCAATTCGTAAAGTAAGGAAGGATGTAAAAGGTTGGTCAAGTTTTCTTTTCTTCCCAGAGAGGAAAAATTCTTTTTCCTTTTTGAGCAGAGCGCCCGGAATGCAGTGAAAATATCTCAACAGCTAAAGGATATGATGGATCTCTGGGAAAATATCAGGGAACGGGTCGAGGTGATAACTGACTTCGAACACCAGGGAGAT
>JAPLHL010000536.1 GCA_026389655.1 Chloroflexota bacterium | reverse complement strand
CCTGGAGAGAAAGAGCCTTCTGAGAGTCGCCGCTTTTCCATGCTTCGATAATATTGCCAAGGGTGACATCGAAGGCTCCATCGGTCAACTGCCAGGCTTGCCCGGCAATTTGCAGACATTGAAATGTGTCCGGGTCAATGATTATCTCCTGGTTCGGTTTAATCGCATTGATCTGTCCGATGTCACTGTTTTGAATAAAGCGACTCAGCAGCCTTTCTAATCTGTCCACTTCTTTAAAAGCTGCACGTGCGGCCTGTCCGGCGTAGGTTCCCCGCGTATCCTGTATAAACACTTCAAAGGTGGTATTCATGGCCGAGTGGCTGAAATGCACAAGATTTTCGATTTGTTTTTTGTCCAATGGATTTACCCCCAATTGCTCATTTTCCTTTTCTGCCGTATCTGCGGTATTCATCCGGTCCCACAGGTCATGGCGAATATATCCTCGCCACTCGACTCCGGGACGTAATTGAAGTTTGTTTCCGAACAGCGGAACATAGAGATTTTTTTGGCCCGGCTTGGGAACGGAATACAAAACGCCGAGCAGTTCCTGTTCCAATTGGGCATTTGCCAGAATGACCGGGACATTGCAGACAGACGGGTCAATTTGGGACCAATACCCAACTTGCTTAAAGTTTCGCAAATACCATGGCAAAGGCCAGTAATCACTGTCGTCGGCAATCACATAAACAGGCATTTCCTGGCCTTCCTCCGAGACGTGAGCTGCATTTTTAACCGCCTCAATCATTTGAAAAACATCCATCGATGTATGGGCATAAACATAAGGGTTAACCGGATCTGAAGCATATCTAAAATTCAAAAACCAGCTTTGAACAGCAGGACTTGCTATCCCGAAAATAAGAATGAACAGGCCGGCGCATATTTTCCCCCAGCGGGCCTGCAATGCACCAATCATCCGGTCAATGGCCCACCCGGCCAGAATCACCATCCCATAGAGAAAACTCAATACACACCATGGGGTTTTGTAGGGGATTGCAGAATAAATAATCGTTAAAACCAGGGTATAGATCGCAAAAAATCGCATGAAACCGGATTTATCGGGGCTGGCTGCCTGTCGAAACAAAGCCAGAATCAACCCCACTGCTCCCAGTGCTATGATGACGTCTTCATTCCAGGTAATCGGTTCGACAAACTCTACCCACGTCAGCAGGTCCAGATAATAATACCATGGGTGGATATGTGTACTTTGGCCGGAGGCGTGTTGAAGCCAGATTCCATAGGTCCTCACAGAATCCATAATTCCTCCGGGGTTTGTTCCAAAGGATGAATAAAAAAGAAGGGAAGTAACCACCATCACCGCAACCGCCCCCAAAATATGCAACACCTTTATCGGTTTGCTGGGTTTGCCGTATAAAAAACAGAAAAACAGAGATAGGAAGGCCGCAAGCAATGATAAAATGAACGTTTCCTTAGTCGCGTGCATCAAACCGGCAGCGATACCGGAGACGATAATCCAGAGGAGCTTTCGGGTCTGAATGTACATCCATCCACAGCCTAAAAAAACCGCCGTAAAAAAAACCAGCAGTATTTCCTGAATGTAATAGCGACTATAGTAGACAAACGCAGGCGAAAAAGCGATGAGGATACAACTGAATATTGCTGCCCGACGGTTTAAACCTTTTAAGAAAAACAGCGGCGTCAATGTCAGTGCTATCCCGAAAAACGCCG
>JAPLHL010000154.1 GCA_026389655.1 Chloroflexota bacterium | reverse complement strand
GGCCACTCTCTGCATACACCTGAAAGCTATCCTCCCATGATAGCCGGAGGCAGGGGCAATGAACAGGCTCCCAATGAAAAAGAGCTTAAGGAATTCAACAGGTTTATTTCCAAACTGGATGAGTCTTTTAATCTTCTCCGCAATGGCAAAGAAGTCAAAGGAAAAAGGCGGATAGCAGATATATTGATTAGTATATTGCCGGTATTTTCGCGCACCCGGTCAAAAAATGAGATGGGCATTAAATATGTGGATGCTGAGCTTTGCAAGGAATGTCATACCTGCGAAAAACTCTGCCCGTACAAGGGCATCAAACTGGAACCGAAGCCGGTATTCGATATGACCAGGTGCTACGGGTGCTGGAGCTGCTATAACCACTGCCCAAATAAGGCAATATATACTAAAAAATACCGCGGTGTCGGTCAGTATCCAAAGCCCATTGAAAAACTGAAGAACAAGCTAAGATTATAATTAAAGAAAGAGGTGCGATGTTGAACCAGGCTTTATTAGAACAACTTACGGATGCCATTAATAGCCGCGGCGGCGCTACGCCGGCGGTTAAATTACCGCAGTTCTACGATGTGCTGAATGAATTTTTCACTGCCGAAGAGGCAGAGATTGCAGTTAAATTGCCGGCAGAAGGGATAACGGTAAAGCAGCTAGCGCAATTGACCGGCGCCAAAGATACCGGCAAGCTTGTTCAAGCACTGGAATCCATGGCCGACAGGGGGTTATTACTTGCAGATAAGCTTGGCGACAATACGACCTACAAGCTTCTGCCACTGGTACCGGGCATGTTCGAGTTTCAATTTATGAAAGGAGGTACCAGCGAACGGGAACGTAAGATCATACTCCTGATACATGAATATATTAAAGCCCTTACGCAGGCTTCCGCCGCCGCAAAGGCGACCGGCACTCCGGAAAAGAAAAGGGTCGTCCACCTTGATGAGCTCATATCGAAGGTAGCCGTAATACACAGTTTAGTCGAGTGTTTGGATTTAATTGAAAAAACGGATGACATCGCCGTAGGCAACTGCATGTGCCGCCACCGCGGTGAAATAGTCGGACGCCCCTGCGATAAACCCAAGGAACTTTGCATCATGTTAGGCCCTGAGGCCAAAGCTGCAACAGCCCGCGGCATAATGAGGATGATTACCAAGGACGAAGCGCACAAACTCCTCGACCGTGCAGAGGAGGCAGGCCTGGTACATCAAACCATGTACCACCAGGGTGGTTTTATAGAGTTCCTCTGTAATTGCTGTGTATGTCATTGCGCTACACTCAAGGGGATTTACCGTTCACCGGCCCCCAGCCTGGCAGCCATCGTGAAACAAGTCATAGAGATTGATAAGGAGTCCTGCCTGGGTTGCGGGGACTGCGTGCCGCGCTGCCAGATGGAAGCGATCAAGATGGAAGGCGATGAGTTGAAGCTGGATGCTAACCGCTGTATAGGGTGCGGCCTTTGCATGTACACCTGCCCCGCTGATTCGCTTAAGCTGATTAAACGGGACAACCCGTGGGCAGCCATGTTACCCGGCCATTAGCAGCAATCGGTTTTACATTCAGCCAGGAACAAACGAGAGGATTCACGCACCGAAAGAAATTGACACCACTCACAATATTTAGTATAGTCGTTCCCGGAATCCATTAAGATATGCCAACGTGGAATATAGTGTCAGGAGGCTGTTCGTGAAAAGATTATTACCGCTTCTGGTTTTATCGCTGGTTATGCTCTCATCCTTCGTGCCGTCTGCCATGGTTTCAGCAGGTGTAGATGGACATTGCCCCACGATAACTACTTTGCCTGCCACTAACGTGGGCGATAATTCGGCCAAGCTCAATGCATATATCGATCAACCCAATACCGGGCTGAATAATTTGATATTGGTAGGGAATACATCCGAAGAGTTGGGGCCACTGGCTACGAATCCTCAGACGTTCTTATATTTCCAGTATGGGACCCGACCAGGTGTTTATACTCACACAACGGCACATATAATAGTTAGTTCACCCACGCAATCGTTTATTACTACTGTGACTACACTGGATCCATGCACAAAGTACTATGCACGGGCGGTGTTATCCTGGCCATATGCGTATCAGAATTATCATACGGGACCTGCCGGTTACCTTTTCTCAATCCTCTCTATCGGTTCGCAATCTACCGGCATGCATGGTTTGGGCGTCGGCCTGGGCGCCGGTCTAACTGCAAGGAATCCGGGTGCTTACTACACCTGTCCAATTATTTACGGTAATGAAATAACCTTCACTACAGAAGGCTGTCAAATCAGGCCGCTGGGTCAGGGTAGTGTGGGAGTTGGATCGGGAAATTCGGCGGTCCCGTCATGGCCAAAGCCTGTTGGAATGTCCAACATCGTGGTGCAGAGCGCCACCATCGCCACTCCAAAAGTAGCTCCGGGCGAAAAGGTTGATATAACAGCTTCAGTGACTAATAAGAGCAGTGCAAACGGCGATGCAAAGGTCACCCTGTATGTTAACGGGCAGGAAATGGAATCCCAGGGCGTAGCCCTCGCCGCAGGTCAAACTGCTCCGGTACATTTCTACGTCAGCATGAACGAACCGGGAACGTACACCGTACAAGTGGGCAGCGTTCCGGCCGGCAGCTTCACAGTAGACGCATTCGCCAACAATGATTTCCTGATCTACGGCCTTATAGCCCTGTTTACGATCGGTATTGCCGTGGTTATATACATGGTTACCAGAAAGCGTACGGCATAGGCTACCCTGCCAACAATAAGACAACTCAAGTGGGCGCATCCTCTGATGCGCCCACTTTTCTTTTGCCGGTCAGGCCCTGTGCAAATATATGTTATCGGGCTTGCTTTAAACCGCTTCATGAGATTAAACAATATCTTAATAATTGGTTGACACTGCAAAATGAATCCTGTAAACTCGGACTCAAATCTTCGAAAATAGCGCCCACTAATATAGTGTCAGGAGGATGTTCGTGAAAAGATTATTGCCGCTTTTAGTTCTGTCGCTGGTTATGCTTTCATCATTTCTGCCGGCTGCCATGGTTTCAGCACAACCGGATGGATTCGTGTGCACCTCGATAATCACTTTGCCTGCCACTAACGTGGGCGATAACTCGGCCAAGCTCAATGCAAAAGTCGAGCTAGCCATGGCCGGGCAGAGTAACCTGATATTAGTAGAGGACCATATGGTATGTTACACCGGGTATTTCCAATATGGGACACAGTCAGGTGTATATAAGCATACCACGGCTCCATTTATCGTACTCTGCGGTATACAAACACAATCTTTCAGTATTGTCGTAACCGGCCTGGAGCCCTGCACGAAATACTATGTGCGGGCTGTGCTATCCCGTCCTGTGGGGACGAATAATCAGTCGGGGCCTGCCGGTTACCTTATCTCATTCCTCTCTACCGGTTCACTTTCCACCGGTATGCGTGGTCTGGGAGTCGGCCTGGGCGCCGGCCTGATGGAAAGTAACCGGGATTTTACCTACGACTGTCCTGATCCTACATATGGTAATGTAATAACCTTCACTACAGAAGGCTGTCAAATCAGGCCGCTGGGTCAGGGTAGTGTGGGAGTGGGATCGGGAAATTCGGCGGTCCCGTCATGGCCAAAGCCTGTTGGAATGTCCAATATCGTGGTGCAGAGCGCCACCATCGCCACTCCAAAAGTAGCTCCGGGCGAAAAGGTTGATATAACAGCTTCAGTGACTAA
>JAPLHL010000215.1 GCA_026389655.1 Chloroflexota bacterium | reverse complement strand
TCTTTATTGTCGCTTGAAATATCAGCATCATTTGTTATTGCGTTTATCATAAATTCTTTTAAGTTTTCTGGAATAGGCTTGTCTTGATCTACTAGATCTATAAGGGATTGTTTTGCTTCGTCTACTAGTCCGGTTGCATTAGCTAAATCCTCTAAAGTATTAATTCCTTCTTGAGCTGCAGCTTCTGCCGCTGATTGCTCGGCTGAGCCAACTATATAGACCGGCGCAGGGGCTAGTCCTGCTTCGCCGCAACCTTTAGAGGTAGTGCTAGGAACTCCACTAGTTGTAGGGAGAGAAATAGAACACTGCTGATTACAGGCTGCGCACGAATATGGACCGGAATCATCCCTAACGCATATACCTTCAGAATTACAAGAATGGCAAGATTCTGTATCTGGGTCGCAGGCATAATTACCAAGGGTATTTATAGCCTGGGTTTGCGCTGGAACTAAGAGTAAATTCCAGAATGTTAAATTAAGAATTAAGACAGATAAAAGAATGCGGCTTAGTTTGTTGTACAAATTTTTGAAAAACATATTATGAAAGGTGAAGTGGTAGAAAGACTGGTCTACCATGATCCTACTACCGGAAAGGCAGTGCCTGAGCGCCTGAAGATTAACTTCCTGGCAGACCAGGAATTCCGCATCCTGCATAATAACGGTATTATCGACCCGTGGAACATTGAAGAGTATATCGCTCGCGGCGGCTATGAAGCACTGGCCAAAGCACTTTATAAAATGAAGCCCGAGGATGTACTTGAAGAGGTCAAGAAATCAGGCCTCAGGGGCAGAGGAGGCGCAGGTTTCCCAACCGCCACAAAATGGGGCTTTCTTAAAAGCTCCCCGGGCACAGTGAAATACCTGGTGTGCAACGGAGACGAGGGCGACCCCGGCGCTTATATGAACCGTGCAGTGCTGGAAGGCAACCCGCATTCTATTATAGAAGGTATGGCGCTGGGCGCTTATGCAGTAGGCAATGTAAAACAGGGTTTTGCTTATATACGTGCAGAGTATCCTCTGGCAATTGAAACTTTGAGCGCAGCTATCGCACAGGCCCGTGAATACGGCCTGCTGGGCAAGAATATTATGGGGACTGATTTCGAATTCAATCTCGACATCTTCCCCGGTGCAGGCGCTTTCGTCTGCGGTGAGGAAACAGCCCTATTGATCTCAATCGAGGGCAAGCGCGGCATGCCACGGCAAAGGCCGCCATTCCCTTCTGACAAAGGCCTTTTCGGCAAACCAACAGCCATCAATAACGTGGAAACATGGTCTATCCTACCCAGGATACTGAGAGAAGGCGCTGACTGGTTTGCAGGCGTAGGCAGCGAGAAGAGCAAGGGCACCAAGTCCTTCAGTCTTGTAGGTAAAGTAAATAATGTAGGCCTCGTGGAAGTCCCACTGGGAACCAGCCTCGGTAAGATAGTATTCGATATCGGCGGCGGCATTCCCAATGGTAAGAAATACAGGGCCACGCAGGTGGGTGGACCTTCCGGCGGTGTGATCCCCATCGAACATGTTAACGTGCCGGTCGATTACGACTCTGTAACGGCGCTGGGCGCTATCATGGGGTCAGGCGGCCTGGTAGTAATGGATGAAGACAACTGCATGGTGGACATCGCAAAGATGTTCCTGGGATTTACCAGGGACGAATCATGCGGCAAATGTGTCCCTTGCCGTGCCGGCATCCCCAAGCTACTGGCTCTATTGACCAAAATTACCAGCGGCAAAGGTACCATGCAGGACCTGGATACAATTTCAGAACTGGGGGAGATGATCCAGAAGACATCGATATGCGGCCTCGGTCAAACAGCCCCCAATCCGGCTATATCTACCCTGAGGCACTTCAGGGAAGAGTATGAAGCACACATCATTGATAAGAAATGCCCCGCTGTACTCTGCCAGGCATTGTTCAGGGCACCGTGCCAGCATACTTGCCCGGTGGGCCTTGACGTCCCCGGTTACATAGCACTGGTTAAGGAAGGAAAGCCCGCTGAGGCATACAAGCTGATCAGCCAGAGATTGCCCATACCAATGACGGTAGGCCGTGTTTGTCCTCACCCGTGCGAGAACAAGTGCCGCAGGGGCCAGGTTGACGAAGCCATCTCAATCAGGCATCTCAAGAGGTATTGCTCAGATTATGCCTGGGAGCATGGCCTTTCATATACACCGGAGGTAAAGAGTGCTAAAGCTGAGAAGATTGCAGTCATAGGCGCCGGCCCGGCCGGACTCGCCGCCGCCTGGGACCTGACGATAGAAGGTTACAAGGTAACGGTTTTTGAATCGCTACCGGTTGCAGGCGGGATGCTTGCAGTAGGCATTCCCGAGTACAGGTTACCCAAGGATATCCTGAACAAGGAAATAGATAACATTAAAAAACTGGGTGTTGAGATCAAGCTGAACACGCCGGTCAAAGATATAGACGCCCTTTTCAAAGAGGGCTATAAAGCGGTATTCGTAGCCATCGGCGCCCACAAGGGCGATAAGATGGGCATCCCGGGCGAAGAGCTCGAGGGAGTCTACGATGCCATCGACTTCCTGAGGAACATCAACCTCGGGAAGGACATCAAAGTCGGCAAGAAAGTTGCGGTAATCGGAGGCGGCAACTCCGCTATCGACGCTGCCAGGGTTGCCCTGCGCAAAGGCGCCGATGAAGTACACATCGTCTACCGCAGAGAAAAGGCTGATATGCCCGCCGAACTGGAAGAAATCGCCGCAGCGGAGGAAGAAGGCATTAAACTTCATGTCCTTTCCGCCCCGGTGAAAGTAATAGGTACGGGCGGCAAAGTGGCCGGAATCGAATGCAACAAGATGGCGCTGGGCGACTTCGATAAGAGCGGCAGGCGCTCACCTAAAGCCATACCGGGTTCCGAATACACGCTCGCGATAGATATGTTGATTGAGGCCATTGGCCAGAGGCCGGATACTGCCTCGATCAAATTGGGCGATACCAAGCTTGGCAAAGCCGGCACACTCGTTGCTGACAAACGGACACTGGCAACCGACCAGAAGGGCGTGTTCGTGGGCGGCGATGCGTTTACTGGGCCATGGACAGTGATAGAAGCTGTAGCATCCGGCCAGAGAGCAGCATCTTCGATAAAGAGATACCTTACCGGAAAGGAATTGGGTCCCAGGGTTGACCGTCAGGATGCTGAAATACTGAAATATGGTATGGTTCCCCCCACTAACGAAGAGACCAGCGAAAAAGCCCGTATCGGCATCGCAGAATTACGCCCGGCAGACCGGAGAACTTCCTTCAAAGAGGTCTGTGTTAACTACACGACCAAGGAAGCCAAGGAAGAATGCAGCAGATGCCTGAGATGCGATATTGAATAGGAGAAAGGGCAAATGAGCGAAATAACATTAACTATTAACGGAAAACAGGTCAAGGGTAAACAGGGTGACACTGTACTGGATGTTTGCCAGGCAAACGGAATTGATCTGCCAACTTTATGCCACTATAAGGGACTTACGGATGTAGGCGCCTGCAGGCTCTGCCTTGTTGAAATTGAAAAAGAAAGAAATCTCGTACCTGCCTGCACTTATCCAGCCCGTGACGGCCAGGTAGTTGCTACCAGCACCGAAAAACTGGAGAAATACCGCCGCCTGGTACTGGAACTCCTGTTCACGGAGCGCAACCACCTCTGCGCTTATTGCGTGGCCAGTGGCGACTGTGAGCTGCAGAACCTCGCCTACAAATACCAGATGGACAATGCAAGGTATCAGTATGCCTGGCCAGTCCAGACCACCGACTCCTCGCATCCTTCCATAGTTATGGACCATAACCGCTGCATCCTGTGCGGACGGTGCATAAGGACCTGCGATGAGATGGCAGGGGCCCATACGCTGGACTTCATGAAGCGCGGTTGGAAGACAAATGTATCCGCTGACATCAATCAACCTCTGGGAGAGTCCTCCTGCATATCCTGCGGAGGCTGCTTCCAGGCATGCCCGACCGGCGCTATCTTCTCCAAAGGCAGCGCTTACAGGGGCCGCCCGGTGGAATGCACGGCAGTTGAATCCAGTTGCGCCATCTGCGGAATCGGCTGCGACGTCAAGGGCCTGGTCAAGGATAACAAGGTGGTCAGGATAGACAGTCCCGATATGACAAAACCCCGCGGCTTGCTCTGTGAGATAGGCCGATTTGGACCTCTCTATCAGGAAGCGGAAAGGGTCAAATCCCCAATGAAACGAAATGCGAAGGGGCAGCTTGCAAGCTGCACTTACGAAGAAGCTTTTGAAGCTATTGCCAAGAAGCTAAGCAGCGTAGAGAATGTTGCCGGTCTGGCTTCCGCAAAGGCTAATACTGAAGCACTTAAAGCTTTTGCCGATCTTATGACAAATACCATCGGCAGCAAAATGGTAGATACACTGGATGGCGACGATTTCCGCACCATCAGTCAGGGTATTGCCAAGTTCGACTCAAAAGCCGGACTTGATATGGAAGCAAAGCTCGAGGACATCCTAACGGCAGATGCCATCCTTTTAATCGGGGCACACCCTATCAAGACCCATCCCGTCATCGGTTCATATATTATGCGCGCAGCGGCAAAGAACAAGACCCAACTGGTAGTTTTGGACCCGCTTCGCAACCCATTCACCTTCCGTGCTACGGTATGGCTGAAACCGACTGAAGGCAAAGAAGGTACAACGATCAAGGCAATAGGAAACGCTATACTGGAGCATGGACTACCCAAGACCTCAGGAGACAAGACTAAATTTGCCGCTTCATTCAGTGAAACTGCACCCAAGAAGGTAAGTAAAGAGCTTGGGTTGGATGTTCATGATATTTATAAAGCCGCTGAAGTTTTGGCAGAATCGAAGAATGCTATTATCATCTATGGCAGCGGCATCCTGCAATACAAAGATGCTGACCTGGTGGCAACGATTTTAAACCTTGGGGCACTGATAAGCGAGACCAACAAACCCAAGGTCATCTCCTTGAAACGTTGCGGCAATAGCCGCGGCGCCTGGGAAATCGGGCTTGCCAACGCAAAGAGCTCGATCGTCTCTGAATTATCGAAAGGCAAAGCCAAGGGTTTGTACGCACTGCTTGCGGATGACCTGGCAGCGTCCCAGATACTTGCAGACAGCTTAAAGGGAGTTGAATTTACCGTCGTGCAAACGAGTTACTTATCACCGTTTGCAGCAAAAGCGGATGTTGTCCTACCTTCCCTGCTCTGGACTGAGTCTAAAGGCAGCTACACTACCCTGGACGGCGTCAGCAAATCCACTGTGCCGATGGTCAAAGCTCGTGGCGACATCAAGACAGATGCAGATAGCTTGAAGGAAGTTGCCAGGCATCTTAAAAAATAACGCCTGTAAGGAGTGAACAAATGGCAAAAGTTAAAGTTGCTACAGTCTGGCTGGAATCATGTGCTGGATGTCATATGTCATTACTTGATATAGATGAGTTTATTATCGACCTGTCCAAACTGTTCGAGTTCCGCAGAAGCCCGATAACCGATATCAAAGGCTTCGACGATGTTACATTGGGCATCATTGAAGGCTCGGTCGGCAATGAAGAGGAGAAAGAAGTACTAGAAGAGCTACGACACCATAGCCAGATATTGATGGCGATGGGTGATTGCGCCTGCTTCGGAGGTGTTTGCGCAATGCGCAATACGCTGGACAAAGAAGACGTACTGAAACGCGCATATATCGACACTCCCAGCACATACAAGGGCAAGATACCCGTAGCGCCCGGTGTGCCGGCCCTTCTGGATAAGGTGTACCCCTGCAACCAGATAGTTAAGATTGATTGCTACGTACCCGGCTGCCCGCCGGAGCCCGAGGCGATCAAATATGCACTTACTGAATTGCTGGCCGGCAGGCTGCCTACTATTCCCAGCAACATAATGCGCTTTGATTAAAGAGGTGAAATATGGCAAGTAAGATAATTGAAATTAATCCGATTACGAGAGTTGAAGGACACGGAAAGGTCACCATTCAACTCGACGATGCTGGAAATGCAGTCTCTGCAAGGTTCCATGACACGCAGGGCCGCGGTTTTGAAAAATTTTGTGAGGGGCAGGTCTTCTGGGAAATGCCCAACCTTACCCCCAGGATCTGCGGCATCTGCCCTGTGAGCCATCAGCTTGCATCGGCCAAAGCCTGCGACATGATATTGGGTGTTGAACTCACACGCCCGGCCAAGCTATTGCGTGAATTGCTGCATATGTCCCAGTATATTCAGTCGCACGCTCTTCATTTCTTCCACCTCGCCAGCCCCGACTTTTTGCTGGGTTTCGATTCCGATCCTGCAACAAGGAATGTTATAGGACTCATCGGGGCAGATCCTGCGCTTGCAACCGAGGCAGTCAAGCTGCGCAGTCTCGGTCAGACCATGATCAAGAAACTGGGGGGTAAAAAAGTCCACGGTAATGCTGCCCTGCCGGGAGGCATGACAACCGCGCTTTTAGCCGAAGACAGGGACCATTTCCTGAAGCAAATGGACTGGGCGATGGCAGATGCCCAGCTGGCAGTAAAGATCCTGTTAGATTATGTATCGAAAAACGCCGCAATGGTTGATAGTTTTGCCAAATTCCCATCCGCTTATATGGGCATGGTCGACAAGGATAATAACCTGGCTCTCTATGACGGCAACCTGAGATTGATCGATTCCAAGGGAGTTGTCCTGGAAGACCAGTTCAATCCCGCAAACTACCTTGACATCATTGCCGAATATGTCGAGGACTGGTCATACATGAAATTCCCGTTCTATAAGAAACTTGGATACCCCGGTGGAATATACAGGGCCGGCCCGCTGGGACGCCTTAATGTATGCAACGGCATTACCACACCGCTAGCCAATGCTGAACTTAAAAAGTTCAAGAGCCTGAGCAAGTTCGGCTTTGTCGAAGGTTCCATGTACTATCATTACGCACGTCTGATCGAGCTCATTTATGCGATCGAGAAAGCCCGTGAGCTATTGGAAGATAAGGACATCACGTCCACCGATTTACAGATCAACTCCAAGAAGTACAATGAACAGGGTGTAGGCGTCGTAGAAGCGCCCAGGGGCACACTTATTCATCATTACTGGGTTGATGACACCGGCAGGATAACCGGGGTGAACCTTATCGTAGCCACAGGCCATAACAATGCCGCGATGAACCGCTCTGTCTACGAAGTGGCTAAAGACTATATTAAGAAAGGCAATATTACCGAAGGCATTCTTAACAGGGTTGAAGCAGCAATCCGCTGCTACGACCCCTGCCTGTCCTGCTCCACTCACGCTCTCGGGCAGATGCCGCTTCTTATCGAGCTGAGAGCACCCGACGGTGATATCATCAAACAAATATACAGCTAACAGATTTACAGGTAATTTTCGGGGCGGGCTACCGATTTGTAGCCCGCCCCTCTTTTTTGATATCGTTTGGTATGGATTGCACGGTAATAATAGAAGGCAGGGAGATCAAAGCCAAAGCTAATTCCAGGTTGCTGTGGGCAGCGCTGGATAACGGCTTTTTTATTCCAAATTTATGCGCCCTGCGAAACATCCCGAAGCCTTTCGCTTCATGCCGATTGTGCTTCGTGGAGATAGCAGGCCAGGCCGAACCGGTCACCGCCTGTACTGAACCGGTTGTAGACGGCATGACGGTAAAACTGCAAAGCCCCAGAATAAACAGGCTAAGGAAGAGCTCCTTTGATCTTCTGCTGAGCAATCACCGCCTGGACTGCTCTCACTGTGACAGGAACAAAAGATGCGACCTTCAAATAATTGCGCGTTCAGAACATTTTAAACTCACGAACAAACACTTAAAAAAAATTGACTTCAATCTGCCAATCGATTCAAGTCATCCCTGTAATTCCTGCCTGGCCTGCGTAACCGTTTGCCCCGTGAGCGCACTTTATTTAAAACAGCCTCAAATGAAGGTGGCGAATGTCTGATCTAACTTCTGAACGTGAACTTATTTCCGAAGAAACGGCCAGGGAATTGACTGCCAGCTATCTGCACGAGCGCTATTACGATTTCGACAAGGTATTATTCAGTTCTGTTGAAAATGCCCGCATCCAGGAGACGCCGGTCTACCTCATCTACGGAACGGTCCACGTAAAGTCGCGCAGCATGTTTGACCGTCTCCTAATTGATAAGGAGGCATTCAACTATAAATTCATGGTGGAAGTGAACGCGGTCACCGGGCGTATTATCAACTATGAATTAGAGTGACAACTCAGGAATATTCATCCCAGGCATCTTTACCTATCAATGGAACAAACCGCACTGAGCCCAGATTTTCTATGGTATTGCGGAACTCGCCCCTGGTGACCTTTAGAAGCTCTTGCTCCCACCTGGACCCCACCGGTATTACGAGTTTCGCGCCAACGGCGAGCTGGTTTAACAGTGTGTCACTTAAAGAGGGAGCAGCAGCGGTGACAATTATAGCGTCGTAAGGTGAATTTTCTTTCCAACCCAGATCCTTTCCTGTAACTTTAATATTAATGTTGGTATAACCCAATACATCAAGAAGCTTTCGAGCAGCTTCGGCAAGTTCGGGTATTCTCTCTGTGCTATAGACTTCCTTTGCAAGCTCACCGAGAATTGCAGACTGATACCCGCTCCCTGTGCCGATTTCCAGTACTTTTTCTTTCCCCGTTAACTGAATGGCCTCAGTCATCACAGCAACAATATACGGTTGGGAGATTGTTTGTCCGTAACCTATGCTCAGAGGCCGGTCATCATATGCAGAATCCCGTATATCAACAGGGACAAACAGCTCACGCGGCACCCTGGAAAAAGCCCGCAGGACATGCTGGTCTTTTATTTCCAGACGGAGAGTATTGACGAGGATCTCACGTTCCCTTTCGAAGTATTACCTGAACGGGCTGGAAAAGCGGGGCTTGATCCGCAGGCCGGAGCCGCCGATCGGCAACCGCAATGCGACCAAGATCGAGATCGTCGGCGGGCAGTGGATCAAGGAGGAGTGATGGAATGGGCAGCAGCACTGGCAATCTTCCGGGCACTACTCCGCGAAGGGGCAACCGAAGTTGCTTTTGCTTGAGGAGCGGGCACGTTCCCACTTTGAACAGGTCCTGCGACCCTGCTTTTAACTCTTGTCTTGCGCGATTTCTTGGCCATGTAAGTTCTCCTGGAAATATATTAATAGTGTATTGTCCCGATAGAATATCTACCAGCGCCAAACATCATACTAATTCATTATACCTGTTTGTATGTTTTAGTAGTAGAAATATGAGCATGCCCGAGAACTTCTTGAATATCCTCGATATTGGCACCGCTGTTGAGTTTGTGCACTGCGTAGCTGTGTCTGATGATACGCGGAGTAACCTTGGAAGAAATACCAGCCGAATCGGCATAACCCTGAACTATCTGCCAGAATCCCTGACGGGTCAGCCTCTCTCCCCTTTGATTTAAAAACAAGGCTTTTTCCTTGTCCCTGGTCAGCAGTTTGATACGCACGGAATCAATATATTCCGCGACGATATCCGCAACACGTTTGTCCAGCGGTATAACCCTGGTTTTACTCCTTTGCCCACTGACATTGATACTATTGCGTCCAATATTATCCACATTCAAAGCCATCAATTCACTGGCCAACATCCCGCTGGCATACAATAACTCAAGCATGGCCCTATCCCGCTTGGCATCCAGGGCTGGCGATTTTGCCGTCTCTGCCAGAAGTCTTTGAACTTCAGATACGGACAACACTATGGGCAACGGTTTGGTCACCTTGGGAGCAGCCAACTTGGGCGCAAGGTCAGCATTAACTTTGCCCCTATCCGCCATAAATTTTAAGAATGTTCTTGCCGCCGCTATTTTTCTCGCAACAGT